>JAJZYI010000048.1 GCA_021798135.1 Actinomycetes bacterium
GCGGCCCCGCCCGCGGCTGCGGCGGCGGCCCCGGCCACGGCTGCCGCAGCGACCACGGCCACGGCGGCGGCCAGCGGGCCACCCCCGTCACCTGGCCGGGGCGTGCCGGCGGCACTCTCCTGGTTCATGGCGCTCAGAGCACCCGGAGCTCGGCGTCGACGCCGAGCGCCTCCAGGGCGGCGGCGATCTCGGCCTGGTACTCGGCGTTCATGGCGATGACCACGTCGGGCCGGTACCCCTTCAGGAACTCGGGGGCGACGACGAGGTGCCCGGTGCCCGGCATGTACTTGCCCTGCTTGTGCGGGTTGACGTCGACGGCGTAGGAGACCTGCTGGCCGCCGACGGCGGTCAGGAACGCCACCCCCTTGGAGCCCGCCCCCCAGATGACGGCGCGCCGACCGGCGGCGGCGTCGCCTCGCAGCACGGACCGCCAGGCGGCCACGGTCGCGTCGACGGCGAGGGCGAAGTGGTCGGCTGCCGCCTCCACCTCCGCCGGCGTCTCCTCGGCGGGCAGCGGTGCGGAGGCCGGGCCCGGGCGGGCGTCGAGCAGCAGGTACTGGTCGCCGTAGACGGTGGCGACGTCCAGCACGTCGAAGCCGGTCGCCCGGAACAGGCGGGCGAGGGACCCGGCGGTGAAGTACGAGCAGTGCTCGTAGTACACGTCCCAGAACGCCGCCTCGCGCAGCACCCGCATGGTGTCGGGCAGCTCGAACAGCACGACGGTGCGCTCCGGGTCGAGCCCGTCGCGCACCAGGCGGAGGAAGGCGGCGACCGGTCCGATGTGCTCGAGCGTGTGCCGGCAGACCACCGCGTCGCCGGTCAGCTCGGCGTACGCGGGACCGTAGAAGTCGGCGATGAAGCGCATGCGCGACGCGGCCGGGCTGTCCATCCGGTCGGGCCTGTAGCCGGGGTCGATGCCGATGCCCCGGTTGGCGCCGAGCTCGCACATGAGCGCGAGGAACTCGCCCTTGCCGCAGCCGATCTCCAGGATGTCGCGGCCGCGCAGGTCGTACCGGTCGATCCAGCCCTGGGCGACGTCCCGGGCGAAGCGCCGGAAGTGCGGGGAGAAGCCCTGGGTCTCCTCGTAGCGGGGGGAGTACTCCGCCCGCTGCGGCTCGAACAGGGCGTTGAAGACGAACCCGCAGGAGCGGCACAGGTCGAGGCGGAGGTCCCCGGTGGGGAACTCGAGCGCGGCCCTGCGGTCGTCGACGAGCAGGCAGCTGTTCACCGGGATGCCCCGCTGCTCGTGGAACGGCCGCAGGTCGCTCGACCCGCAGCTCGGGCAGGTCCCGCCGAGGGGTGTGGTCGGTTCGCGCACGGGTCTCCCTCAGATGACGGTGGGGGTGGGGACGGGGACGATGAAGCGGCCGCCGCGATCGAGGTACTCGTGCTGCTGGGCCGCGATCTCGGCGGCGAAGTTCCAGGCCAGGAGGAGCACGTAGTCCGGCATGTCCTGCACCAGGGCGTCGGTCGGGCGGATGGGCACGTGCACGCCCGGCATGAGGAGGCCGTGCTTGTGGGGGTTGCGGTCGACCACGAAGTCGACCAGGTCCGTGCCGATGCCGGCGGTGTTGAGCAGGGTGCTGCCCTTGGCCGCGGCGCCGTAGGCGGCGATGGTGCTGCCGCCGGCCTTGAGCTTGGCCAGCAGCGCGTGGAGGTCGCGGGTGGTCCGCTCGACCCGCGTGCCGAAGTCCCGGTAGTGGGCCGGGTCGGCCAGCCCGGCGGCTCGCTCGGCGTCCAGCATGGCGCGGGCGCTTTCACCGACGGCGGGGTCGTGGCTCACCGTCCAGCGCAGCGTGCCCCCGTGGAGGTCGGGGAACTGCTCGACCTCGTTCAGGAACAGGCCGTGGCGCCTGACCAGCGCGTCGACCGACAGGCACGAGAAGTAGCAGAAGTGCTCGTGGTAGATGGTGTCGAAGGCGCCGCGGTCGATGAGCTCGCCGACCGAGGGGTTCTCGATGGTGGCGATCCCGTCGTCGGCGAGGAGGGTGGCGATGCCGGCGACGAAGCCGTTCAGGTCCGGCACGTGCGCCATCACGTTGTTGGCGATGATCACGTCCGCCCGCAGGCCCGCGGACCTGAGCCGGGCCGCCATCTCCCCGCCGAAGAACTCGGCGAGCGTGGGGACGCCGGCGGCGGACGCCGCGGCGGCCTGCTCCGGCGCGGGGTCGATGCCGAGGACCGGGATGCCCCGCTCCACGAAGTTGCGCAGCAGGTAGCCGTCGTTGCTCGCCACCTCCACCACCAGGCTCCGCGCGTCGAGGCCGCGGCCGGCGACGAGGTTGTCGGCGTGACGGCGCGCGTGGTCGAGCAGCTGGGGCGAGTAGGAGGAGAAGTACAGGTAATTGTCGACGAAGAGCTCCCGAGGCTCGACCTCGTGGAGGATCTGCACCAGCGAGCAGCGGGGGCACACGGCCACGTCGAGCGGGTAGCGGGCCTCGGGCTCGCCGGCCGCTGCGGGGCGCACCAGCGCGTCCGCCAGCGGCGTGGAGCCGAGGGAGAGGAAGACCTCCAGGTCGTCGGAGCCGCACGAGCGGCAGCGGGCGTCAGGCGTCGGCACGGGAGGCGGCCTCCTCGGCGGCGGGGTCGGGGGTGGCGGCGGCCAGGCGGGCGAGTGCCGCCATGCTCCACCGCAGGTCGGCGCCGAGCAGGCCGTCGGCCAGCAGGGCGCGGACGTGGCGGATCCGCTGCAGGCGCGCCCCGTCCAGGTCCTCGGCGCTCAGGCCGATCCGGCGGTAGGCCTCGGCGAGCTGCTCGGCACCGCGGGCGACCGTCCAGCGCGCCGCTGCCTCGGGGAACCTGGTCTCGAGCTTGGCGCAGCTCACCCGGTAGTTCCGGCGGTCGGGGCCCGCCCCCGGGGCGAAGCCGACGGAACTGCCGGCCACCGCCTGCTCGACCAGGCGGGCCACGTCGCGGACGCGGTAGTTCTCGGCGGTCGCGCCGACGTTGAACGCCTCGCCGTGGACGGCGGCCCGGTCCGCCTGGACGAGCACGGCGAACGCCCGGGCGATGTCCTCGACGTGCACCAGGGGACGCCACGGCGTGCCGTCGCTCTTCATCCGGACCTCGCCGGTCGTGAAGGCGTAGCCGACCAGGTTGTTCACGACCAGGTCGCCCCGGAGCCGGCTCGACATGCCGTAGGCGGTGGCGTTGCGGAGGAAGGTGGGGCTGAAGTCGTCCCGGGCGAGCGCGGCGATGTCGCGCTCGGCGAGCACCTTGGACCGGCCGTAGGGGGTGACCGGGTTGAAGTCGGCGCTCTCGTCGATCAGGTCGTCGCCGTGGGCTCCGTACAGGCTGCAGCTCGACGACTGCAGGAACCGGCGGACCCCGGCCTCCCGGGCCATGCGGGCCACGTGGACGGCTCCGCGGTGGTTGACGTCGTAGGTCAGCTCCGGGTCGAGGTCGCCGAGGGGGTCGTTGGACAGGCCGGCCAGGTGGATGACGGCGTCGGCTCCGGCGAAGTCCGCGGGCGTGGTGTCGCGGACGTCGGTCCACAGCGTCGGCACCCCGGGCTCCTCGGGGCCGAAGCCGCACGCCTCGAACAGGCCGCAGTCGATGCCGGTGACCTCGTGCCCGGCTGCCACCAGCATGGGCGCGAGGACGACGCCGATGTAGCCGCGGTTCCCGGTGACGATGATCTTCATGGCTCAGCTCCATACCTTCCACGGCGCCCGGCCGTCGTCCCACAGCTCCTGCAGGAGCCGCCTGTCGCGAAGGGTGTCCATGCACTGCCAGAACGAGTAGTGCCGGTAGGCCATCAGCTGGCCGTCCTTGGCCAGCCGCTCGAGCGGCTCGCGTTCGAAGTGGGTGTCGTCGCCGGCGATGTAGTCGAAGACCGCCGGCTCGAGCACGAAGAACGCACCGTTGATCCAGCCCTCGCCGGTCTGGGGCTTCTCGGAGAACTCGGCGACGGCGTCGCCGTCGAGCACGATGTGGCCGAACCGGGCGGGGGGCCGTACCGCCGTCATGGTGGCGATGCGGCCGTGCGACCGGTGGAACGCCAGGAGCCGGTCGAGGTCGACGTCGGCCACCCCGTCGCCCCAGGTGAGCATGAACGGCTCGTCGCCGATGTGGGGGGCGAGCCGCTTGATCCGGCCGCCGGTCTGCGTCCTGACACCCGTGTCGATCAGCTCGACGGTCCAGTCGGGCAGCCCAGGCCGCTCGAGCCGGACCGCCCCGGACCCGAGGTCGACCGTCATGTCGCTGGCCAGTGAGCGGTACTCCATGAAGTACCGCTTGATGACGTGGCCCTTGTACCCGAGCGCCACGACGAACTCGCGCAGGCCGTAGTGGGCGTAGTGCTGCATGATGTGCCACAGGATCGGCTGGTCGCCGATGGACACCATCGGCTTGGGCTTGGTCTCGGTCTCCTCCGCCAGGCGCGACCCGACACCACCGGCGAGGATGGCCACCTTCATCGGGCCACCTCCCTCGCGGCCCGGTGCCCGTCGGCGCCGTGGTCGCCGCGTGGCGCCCCGCTGGCGGCGATGGCTGCTGCGTCGTCGCCGGGCACGCCGTGCCCGGCCCCGGGGGCGTCGCCCGCGACGGCGTCGTTGCCAGGCCTCGCACCCGGCTCCGGGCCCGTGGCCGGGCCCGGAGCCGGGTGACGGCGGCGGCGCTCGTGCAGCAGGGTGCGGAGGACCCGCTGGCCGTCGCGGAAGGAGCGGAGGCTGGACTGGCCGGCGCGCCTGGGCAGTTCCAGGCTGGGCACCTCGGCGATGCGCAGCCCGGCGAGGACGGCGCGCACCGTGACCTCGGTCTCGATCTCGAAGCCTGCCGACCGCAGGTCGAGGTGGTCGAGGTAGCGGCGGCGGAACGCGAAGAAGCCGTAGCACAGGTCGGTGAGCCGGGTCCCGTAGAGGACGTTGGCCACGGCCAGGAGCACCCGGTTGCCGAACTTGCGGAGGGGCGTGATGTCGAGCGACCCGCCGCCGCCGACGAAGCGCGAGCCCTTCACGTAGTCGTAGCCGTGCTCCAGGAAGTACAGGAGCTGGGGGATCTCGGCCGGCGACATGCTGCCGTCGGCGTCCATGGCCACGATGACGTCCCCCGACGCGGCGGCGAAGCCGGCGCGAAGCGCGTTGCCCTTCCCCGGCTCGGGCTCGCTCAGGACCACGATGTCGGGACGGCACGAGCGGGCCATCTCCTGGGTCACGTCGGACGACTGCCCGTCGACGAGGATGACCTCGTCGATCCACCCCGGCACGGCGCTGAGCACGGCGGCGAGGTTGCGCGCCTCGTTCTTGGCGGGGATGACGAGGCTGACGGTGGGCGTCCCCGGCCGCCGCTCGTTGCGCCGGTCGTTGCTGGCGGGCCGGGCGGCGTCGCCGTTCGGCCCTGCGGCGACAACGGGAAGGGCCGCCGTGGGTTCCACCAGCGCGCCGTCACGGCGGGTGCCTCGCCCGTCGCTGGTCGGTAGCGTGAGTGGCATGGTCGTGTGCCTTTCGAGCGGGCCGCATCGGCAACCGGTCCTCGGTGCCAGTGTGCGGGCCGGAGGGGCACGGCTGCGACCGCCAACGGCGTGATTTGGTGCTACTCCGTTTGGGGGAGGGGGGCGGCAACGTCTGCTGCCCGGGTACCGGCATGGGCCGATCGCGGTAGGCGGCGTGCGGCGGCTCCGGGACGCGACGGGGCCCCGGCGCTGCTGCGCCGGGGCCCGCGACGGTGGGGCGCGGTGGGGGGTCCCGCCGGCCGTGGACCGGCCGGCGGGACCCAGCCGCTCAGTGCTGCCAGACCCGCACGTAGTCGACCCGCATCGTCGCCGGCAGCGGCGTGGAGCCGGTGACGGCGTTGTCGACGGCGAGGTTCACGACGAGGTACATGGGCTGGTTGGCGATGGGCGCCTGGCTCGACGTGATGGTCTTGCGGGCCACGCCGTCGATGTACCAGGTGATGGACCCCGGCTCCCAGTCGACCGCGTAGGTGTGCCATCCGGGGCTGAGCCCGGTCGTCGACGACGCGCTCTGGCTGCCCGGCGCCCAGATGTACGTCATCTGCGCCCGGCTCGGGTTGTCCCAGGACTCGACGATGTCGATCTCCGGCGGCCACGTCAGGTTCTCGGGGATGAGCCAGAACGCCGGCCACAGGCCGGTCCCGGTGGGCAGGTACATCCGGGCCTCGGCGAAGCCGTAGGTGAAGCTGTACTTGCCCTGGGTCTGGATCAGGCCCGAGGTGTAGTTGCGGGTGCCGTACGGCGTGCTGACCGTCTGCTGGCGAGCGACCAGGTTGAGGTTGCCGCCGCTCACGCTGGTGTTGGCCGAGGTGTACCACTCGACCTCGCCGCTGTTGCCGGTGTTGGTGCAGGTCCACGGGTAGCAGTTCGTCCACTTGGACGCGTTCAGGCTGCTGCCGTTGAAGTCGCTGTTGAACGTGAGGTGCCAGGTGCCCCCGACGCCCGTCGGCATGGGCGTGCCGCTGCTCGACGCCGGCGGGCTCTGCGGCGCCGGTGGCGTCACGCTGCTGCCCGTGCTGCCGCTGCTCCCGGACGTGCTGCCGGAGCTGCCGCTGGCCTTGCTCGCGCTGCCGGTGCTGCCGGAGTTGCCGGTGCTGCCGGTGCTTCCGGCCGAGCTGCCGCCCTTGCTCGCGCTGCCGTAGGTGCTGCCGGAGCTCCCGGTGCCGCCGGAGCCGCTGGCTCCGGCCGAGCTTCCGCTCGTGGCGCCCAGGCCCGATCCACCCGACGTCGCGCCGGGGGAGCTGCTCCCACCCGCCGGGCTGCCGCTGCCGGACCGGCCGGGGGAGGTGGTGCGTCCCGGCCACCCGTCCCGGTCACGGAAGACGCCGATCACGGGACGCCCCAGGTGCAGCTGTGCCGCCGAGCCGAGGTAGCGGGCGTCGCCGAAGGCGTAGATGCCACCGCCGGCGGATGCCAGCCAGTAGCCGTGGCCGTCGGGCGTGGCGGTGATGGCGACGATCCGGCCCGCGAGGGTGTGGCCGGCCATGGAGCCGAGGTAGCGGGCGTCGCCGAAGGCGTAGACGCCGCCGTCGGCGGATGCCAGCCAGTAGCCGTGGCCGTCGGGCGTGGCGGTGATGGCGACGATCGGGCCGGTCAGGGTGTGGCCGGCCATGGAGCCGAGGTAGCGGGCGTCGCCGAAGGCGAAGACGCCGCCGTCGGCGGCGACGAGCCAGTAGCCGTGGCCGTCGGGCGTGGCGGCGATGGCGACGATCGGGCTGCTGAGCGTGTGGCCGGCCATGGAGCCGAGGTAGCGGGCGTCGCCGAAGGCGAAGACGCCGCCGTCGGCGGCGACGAGCCAGTAGCCGTTGCCGTTCGGGGTGGCAGCCGCGCCCACCACGGGCCGGTCGAGGTGCAGGCCGCCGGCGGAGCCGTGGAACGGAGCGGCGCCATACGCGAAAACGCCGCCGTCAGCGGCGGCGAGCCAGTAGCCAGGGGCTCTGGGAGCGCTGGCTCCGGGCGTACTGGTGAGGTGCGCTGTCGCCGCCGGGTGGGCAGCGGGGTTGGCGGCGCAGGCAGCCAGCAGGCCGAGGGGGGCGCAGGTCGCCGCGACCATGGCCGCTCGCCGCGCCCGGCGGTTCGGTAATCGTAGTGGTCGGTTCGTTGGCACGAGAGTCCACCTCCTGGTCGACATTGGGCGGAATGGATAGCGAGGCGGGACGATGCGGGTCAAGCACCGCGCTCTCCGCGTTCATCGGCCAGGGAGGACGGCGGCTGAAGGTGCGCCGGTAACCGCGACGGGGTGGTCGATTGCGTTGCGATTGTGATCAATGCAGCAGTGCTGCATCGACAGCCGCGGTCCGCGCGCGGGCGACGACGGGACGGATCGGGTTCGCGTCGCTGGTGCCTGGGCGCGACGCGGTGCTTGCCCTGGCGCGCGATGGGCGGCGTGCCCGCGCCTCAGCTGCGCGCGGCAGGGCCGGTGCGCCGGGGCGGTGGGTGCGTCCCGGCCCGTGCCCTGGGTCGAAGGGCCGGGTGCTCGGCGCCCCGGCCGCAGCTGCGGCGGACCCGGGCGCGGATGCTCGTGGCTCGGGCGGAGCCGCGGCACCGGACGCGAACGTCCGCCGGCACTGGTGGTGTGCCGGCGGACGTGTTGGCCGGGAGTCGCCGACGCCGCGAGGCGGCTGGGCGCTGCGGGGTCAGCTGACGGTGAGCGTGCCCCGCATCCACCCGTCGGTGGTCATCGGTCCGCCCATGCCGCTCGAGCCGGTGCCGCACGGGGCGTAGCACTGCCAGCTGAACGTCCCGGTCTTCCGGGGCGTGAACGTGAAGGTCACCGTGTCGGTGCCTCCGGTCGGAGCGGCGGGGACGACGACGTTCAGCCCCAGCGCCGGCACGGTCCAGGTGTGGGCCACGTTCGCGTTCGGCACGGACGTCACCGAGGTGCCGTTCACGGTCTCGGTCCCGCCCTGCACCGCGTCGTAGATGGCGAGCGAGGCGGGCAGCGGTGCCGTGCCGTCGTCGTGGTTGACGATGGTCAGGGTGACCGGGACGCCCGCCCGCACCGTCACGTCGGCCGGGACGAACCTCGGCCAGCCGGGACGCCCGTCGGTCGCTCCGGTCTGGATCTCCAGGGACACGGCGGTGGCGGCCGAGGCGGGCGCGGTGGCGCTGGCGGCGGGCGCTCCCGCTGCAGCCGGCGGCGCGCCGGTTGCAGCCGGGCTCGCCGTGCTCCCGGGCGACGCTGTGCCGGGCGACGCTGTGCCGGGCGACGCTGTGCCGGGCGACGCTGTGCCGGGCGACGCCATGCCTGCCATGCCTGCCATGCCCGCCGCCATGCCGGGCATGGCCGCGCCGGCAGCCGCGGCCCCGCCGCCGCCTGCCGTGTCGTTGTCGGAGGTGTTGGCGGTGTTGGCGGTCGCCCCTCCCGAGGTCGCAGCCGGCGACCCGCCACCGGTGACCACTGCCGCGGCGCCGGGATCGGTGAGCCACGCGTCCTGGCCGCCTCCGTCCTCGACCGCGATCCACACGACGAGCCCCACCATGAACGCGCCGCACAGCACGAAGGCCTTGGCCATCGGGCTCAGGCGGTTCACCGGGGCGTGCTTGGCGCGGTGCTCGCCGGCGGCCGTCGCGGCCCGCTCGCCGATCCGGTCGACGGCGGCGCTCGTGCCCCGGAGCGGGTGCTCGAAGTAGCTCTCGGCAGCCCGCGCCAGGCGGTCGAGCGCTGCGACGGGGGCGTGCTCCAGCCGGTCGAGGAGGCGGGCGTCGCCACCGCGGGTGCTCGTCGGGGCAGTCATGCCGTCACCGTCACGAAGCCCTCCATGTACCCGACGTGCGACATCGACCACGGGTCACAAGGCGTCGCGCAGTGCCAGGCGAACGTGCCGGCCTTCGTCGGGTGGATCGTGAACGTCACGTGGCTCGGCGACGTCTGCGAGCCCGGGGTGACCTGCGCGTTCACGCCGAGCGCCGGTGCGGTCCACGTGTGCGGCATGGAGTCGTAGTTCGTGACCGACACGACCACGGTGGTGCCCGCCTTCATCGTGAAGGTGCCGGGGACGAAGGCGTCGTGGACGGCGCCGTCGACCTTCACGCCGTACAGGGGGGGCGGGTCGACGACCAGGCTCACGTGCTGCACGTTGGTCGTTGCTGCGGCCGGCGCGGCGGCGACCGCGTTCGTCGACCCGCCGCCCGTCACGGTGCTCCAGATGGCGCCCACGCCGGCGGTCAACCCGAAGACGGCTGCGGCGAAGGCGAGCACGCCGGCCGCCAGCACGCTCAGTCCGGCCACGTAGTGGTGCCGTGCCTGCCCCGTCCCACTCAGTACAGCCATGACGATCTCCTCTCGATCGTGGCCCACGGCCGTCGCCGCGGCACCCACGACCGCCGGCTCCGGCGTCGCCCGGAGCCGCCGCTCGTGCCAACACCACTGAGCCTGCCGTGGGCGAAGCCTCGCGGTTAGGGCCGAAGGTCCCGACCCGTGGTGTGGGCAATCGCATGGTGTTCTGGTATACGTAGTGTTTTGCGCCTGGTGATGTGGGCGTAGCGCCACGCGGGTCACCTCGGCTGCCCCGGTCCTGTGGCGCGGTGCCGTCCGCCGCGGGTCGGCTGCCCCGGTCCTGTGGCGCGGTGCCGTCCGCCGCAGGTCGGCTGCCCGGGTCCTCTCGCCGCCGTGCCGGCCCGGAGCGCGAGCGGGCCCCGCCCGTGCCGGCGTCGTCCGGCGGGGCGGGGCCCGTGGAGCTCGTGGCCGTGGGACCTGTGGCCGCAGGGCCCGTGGCTGTGGGGCCTGTGGCTGTGGGGCCTGTGGCGGTGGGACGTGCCGCTCCTACATGCCTCCACCGCCACCGTGCCCGCCGCCACCGCCGGTCGACGCGACCGTGAACGTGCTCGGCGCCGCCGGGTCGGCGCTGTACGGGTCGGCGGTGATCGTGGCACCCGGCGCCAGGGACTCGGTGAAGCGCTCGGTCTGCACGACCCGGTTGCCCACCTTCAGGACGTCGGTTGCGTCGTAGAAGAGGCGCAGGTACTGCCCGGCCAGCGACACGTCGATGTAGCCGCTGCTGGTGGACGTCGGCTCCGACGTGATGATGGTGGCGTTGACGTAGGAGCCGCTGGGAGCGGCCTCGACCCAGTAGACGTCGGCGGTGGCCTCCGGCAGGTCGGGCGCCGTCGCCGTCACCACGTCGTGCGCGGAGCCGGTCGGCGACGTGTCGGCGATGGCCACCTGGCCGTCGTCGCCCGTGGTGCCGGTCCCCGTGGCGACCGTCTCGGTGCCGCGTGCGATGGACCACGTCACCTGCACGCCGGGGGCCGCCGCACCGTACTGGTCGGTCACGGTGGCCGTCACCAGCTGCTCGGCGCCGTCCTGGGCCAGAGCCGAGCTGGTGGAGGGGCCGAGGGTGAGGAGGCTCGGTGTGGCAGCGGCCGTCGACCACGTGACGGTGCCGGTCGTGCCGGGCTCGGTCGACTGCTGGGTCCCGTCGCCGTTCTGGTCGTAGAAGGCGTACAGGCAGTCGACGGTGTCGGCCTCGGGCACCGGGTCCGGTGCGTAGGCGTAGGCGATCGTCGCCGTGCCGTTGGCGTCGGTCAGGGCGCTGCCCGTGAGCGTCGGCGTGCCCGTGGGCGCCACCGTCGCTCCGACGGTGCAGCTGGCCTCACGGTAGACGCGCCAGGCGATGGTGGCGCCTGGCTGGGGGACGGGCGTCGCCACCCCCTCGTCGTTGACCGACATGAGCGTGGCCGTCACCGCCGTGGTGTCGCCGTAGTGGACGGTCGCGGCAGCGGGCTGCAGCGCGATCGACGTGGTGGCGTTCACCCAGATGACGCTGGCCTCGTCCCACGCGAGCGTGGTGCTGGCGGGGTCGAAGGCGGTGCCGACCGGACCGGTGAACGCGTACACGGTCTGCGCCCACTGGCCCTCGATCGGGCGCTTGCCCACGGGCGTGGCCCAGTGGAACGTGAAGCTGACCTGTCCCTGGGCGTTCGTGACCGGGTCGGCACTGTCCACCGTGCACGCCGTCGTCCCGGTGCTCGCCGGTGACGCCGCCGCGGACAGCGTGCAGGTCCCGCTGGACGGGGACGACCCCTCGGTCGACTCGTCGACGACGAAGAAGTCGACGGGCGCGCCCGCCACCGGCGTGCCGTTCGCCGTCGCGGTGGCCGTCACGGTCGCGCTGGTGCCGGAGACGGCGTAGCTCGACTCGGGCGTCAGCACCAGGCTCGTCGGCGTGGCTGTCCCCCCACCGCCGGGAACGGTGCCGCCGCTCGTGCCGCCGCTCGTCCCGCCGCTCGTCCCGCACGACGTCGCCAGCGCGGCCATCTCGGAGACCAGGTCGTCGGAGACCGCCAGCGGGCCGCCGAACACGTCACCGGAGGTGAGCGAGGGGCACTGGTTGGCCAACCAGGCCGCGGTGGCGCCGCCAAGTGTGGTGGACGAGGCGGTGAGCAGCAGGGGCGAGGGCTCGGAGCCGGCGTTGGGGCCACCGGACAGGGCATCGGCGAAGTCGTCGCCACGGGCCACGTTCACGTGGTCGAGGCCGAACCCGAGCTGCGCCACCTCGACGTTGGCCACGCGAGCCGCCGTCTCGAGCTGGTTCGCCCCCGCGATGCGCTGCGAGGTGATGTCCATGGCGGCCAGTTCCGTCTCGACCCCTGCGGGGACCGCGAGCGGCCCGCCGACGATCATCACGTGGCGGATGCCGAGGCTGCGCAGCGCGTTGGTCGACGCTGCCGGCAGGCCCGACGCGTCGCTGAAGAGGATCGGGAACGGTCCGGCGTACGCCATGGGCGCGGCGGCCTGGATGTCGCCGGTCCCCAGGCCGGTCACCACGATGGCGGTGCGCTCGCCGCCTCCGGTGGTGCCGACCACACCGGCGCCGAGCTCGGTGGCGACCTCTGCCGCCGTGGCGAACGCGTCGGCGCCTGCGATGCGGCTGACGCGGTACCCGAGCTGCTGCAGGTCGGACAGCACGGCGTCGCTCACGGCGGCCGGGCCGCCGACGACGTCGACGTCGACGGTGCGCAGCGTCGCCAGCGCCGATGCCGTGACAGCGGGCAGGCTCCCCGGCGCCGTCAGCAGCACCGGGGCGTGGAGGGCGCCCGCCAGGTAGTTGCCCGACCCGGCGTCGTACGGCGACGCGCCGGTGGCCAGGACGACGGTGCTGGCCGAGGAGAAGGTGGACGTGGCGATGCGGGCGGCCGTCGCGTACAGGTCGGCTCCCGACAGGCGGGTGAAGAAGGTGCCCGTCGTCGTGGCGTGTGCCGCGGCCGGCACCGAGGCAGCCGGTTCCGAAACGGCCGGCACCGAGGCAGCCGGTTCCGAAACGGCCGGACCGGTCGCGGCGGCAGCGGCGAGCGGGCCGACGAGGAGGGTGCCGGCGGCGGCGAGCAGGCCGACCGGCCACCGGGCGACATGGTGGTGACGGATGCGCATGGGTGCCTCCTCCTGCAGCCGTACCGGGGGTCCGGTCGGTCGCGGTACGGGCGCACCCGGTCGGCGGCCCGCCTGGGCGGCGACGCGCGGGTGGGTGTCCCGCGGGCCTCGCCCCGGGCCCGACGGTGGACGGGTGCACCACGATCGTGGGCCCTGATCCCACCGTGACCGTAGGGTCCAAGGTCACATCGCGCCGGGGAGGACCGCCGAACGTGCCACCGAGCTGTGCTCGTCCGGCTACGCCGGTCGGGCGACGGGGCACTGCCGCTCGCCCGGCGGCGTGGGGCCGCAGCGGGCCGGCGGTCGCGCCGGTGCCCGCTGGCGCCCGCCGGCGCTGGCTGGTTTCCGCTGGCGCTACGGCCCGGCTCTCGACCGCCGCGTCGCCCTGGGCGCGCTCCCCTCGACGCATGTCGCCAGGGCGCAGTGCGCCGTGCCGACGCCCGGGTGCTGGTAGATGCGGATCCAGTCGATCGCGAACGTGGCCGGGTAGGCGGCCGCGGTGGTCGGCCCGGGCGGGTCGGCCACGGCGAGGTTCATGATGGGGTACATCGGCGTGTCGACGGACGCGGCCATGCTGTAGCGGAGGACGCCGTCCACGTACCAGCGGATCTCCCCCGGCTCCCAGTCGACGGCGTAGGTGTGGAAGCCGGAGTCGAGGGCGGGATCGACCACGACGTGCTCGTGGGGCGTCGGCGGAGGCCCGAGGATGACGGTCTGCTGCACCTGGGTCGGCTGGTCCCCCCAGTTCTCCATGACGTCGATCTCGGGGGGCCACGAGCCGTTCGCCGCCGCCAGCCACAGCGCCGGCCACGTCCCGGGGGTGGCGGGGATCTCTGCCCTGATCTCGACCTCGCCGTACTCGAAGGCGAACCGGCCGTTGGACTGGAGCATCCCCGACGTGAAGGGCTGGCCGTGGCTCGCCTGCAGGCGGGCGGTCAGCCGGGCGGTGCCGCCCACCTCGCGCACGTTCGCCGCCTGGTACCACTCGTACTCGGGGTTCGTGGGGATGCGGCACCCCCAGGTGTAGCAGGTGCCCCACAGCCAGCCGAACAGGGTCGGGTCGTTCATCTCGTCATCGAGCACCAGGCGCCACGGGCCGCCGGGCGGCGCGCTGGCGGCGGCGTCCGGGCCGGACGAGGGGCTCCCGGCGACGCGGGCGGCGCCGAGGCC
>JAJZYI010000049.1 GCA_021798135.1 Actinomycetes bacterium
CCGGGGCAGCGGCCGGAGGGGGCCGCCCCGCCGGCGGGCTCGCCGGTCGAGGCGTGACCGTGGGCGGGCGCGCTGAGCCGGGGCTGGCGGCGCAGGTCCGCCTGCTGCGCGAGGCGACCGCCGTCGTCCCTGCGGGCCGGCAGGCGGTCCTGGTCGCGGGCCCCGACGCCCAGGAGTACCTGCAGGGGCAGTGCTCGCAGGACGTCGCGGCGCTGGCGGCCGGCACGTCGGCCGACGCCCTGCTGCTGAGCCCCCAGGGCAAGCTGCAGGCCCTGGTGCGCGTGACCCGCCTGGCGGCGGACCGGTACGCCGTCGACGTGGAGGACGGGTTCGGCGACGTGGTCGTGGAGCGCCTGCTGCGGTTCAGGCTGCGCGTGAAGGTCGACGTGGAGGTCCTCCCGTGGCGCTGCTTGGCGCTGCGGGGCCCGGGATGGGCCGGCGCCGTCGACCCCGGCCAGGGGGTCGACGGCGCCGTGGTGGTCGCGCCCGTCGCATGGAACGGCGTCGTCGGCGTCGACCTGCTCGGTCCCGACCCGGCCCTCCCGGCGGGCGTGGCGGCCGTCGACGCCGACGCGTGGCAGGCGGTGCGCGTGGAGGCCGGCATCCCCGCCATGGGAGCGGAGCTCGACGAGCGGACGATCCCGGCGGAAGCCGACCTGGTGGAGCGGACGGTCAGCTTCACCAAGGGCTGCTACACGGGGCAGGAGCTGGTGGCCCGGCTCGACGCGCGGGGCAGCCGCGTGGCGCGCCGGCTCCGGGGCGTGGTGGTGGACGCCGGGCCGGGACCACAGCACGGAGCCGGGCTCCCGCAACCGGGCGACGTGGTGCGGGTGGCAGGCCGCGAGGTCGGGCGCCTGACGTCGGTGGCCTGGTCGCCGGCGCTGGAGCGCACGGTGGCCCTGGCGTACGTCCACCGTGCCGTGGAGCCCCCGGCCGCGGCCGTGGTGGTGCCGGCGGCGAGCCTCGGAGGCGCCGAGGGGGCGGGGGACGCTGCCGGGACCGGGGCGTGGCCGGCAGAGGTCCGGGCCGTGCCGCTGGTCGGCGGGCGCTGACCCGTCGGCGGCCGCGCACCGCACTGGCGGGCCGGGGCGCGGCGCGCCGGTAGGCTGCCGGGGTGGCCGGCACCTACCTCGACGCCATCCTCGCCCGGCACCGGGCGGCGGCGGCAGCCGACCGCCGCGACGTCGGCGGGCTCGTCTCGGCGGCCGAGGCCATGGCGCCGGCCCGGGGGTTCGAGGCGAGCCTGGCCCGGCGGTCGGGCACCGGGCGCCTGGCGGTGATCGCCGAGGTGAAGCGGCGGTCGCCGTCGAAGGGCGACCTCGACCCGTCGCTCGACCCGGCCGCGGTGGCGCGCGAGTACGCGGCCGGGGGGGCCTGCTGCCTGTCGGTGCTCACCGACGCGGACCACTTCGGCGGCAGTCCCCGGGACCTCGCCGTCGCCCGGGGGGCGGTGACGCTGCCGGTGCTGCGCAAGGACTTCACCGTGTGCCCGGCCGACGTCGCCGACGCCAGGCTCATGGGTGCGGACGCCGTCCTGCTCATCGTCGCCGCGCTGCCGGGGGCCGAGCTGCCCGAGCTGCTCGGCCTGGCGCGGCGGGTGGGGATCGACGCGCTGGTGGAGGTCCACGACGAGCGGGAGCTGGCGCGGGCGCTCCAGGCCGGTGCCACCCTGGTGGGCGTCAACCAGCGAGACCTCGTGACCTTCGAGGTGGACACCGGGCGGGCCGCCCGCCTGGCCGCGTCCGTGCCCGAGGGCGTGGTGGCCGTCGCCGAGTCGGGCATCGCCGGCCCGGACGACGCGGCGCGCGTGGCCGCTGCCGGCTACGACGCCGTGCTGGTGGGCGAGTCGCTGGTGCGGTCGCCCGACCGGCGGGCCGCTGCCGCCGCCCTGGCGGAGGTGGCGACCAGGGGCCGAGCGAGCCGGTCGCCCGCCACGACCGGCCAGCAGCCGTGAGTGGCGCGACCGGGCCGGTCCTGGTCAAGATCTGCGGCATCACCAGCGAAGCCGACGCGCTGCTGGCGGTGGGGCTGGGCGCCGACGCCATCGGCTTCGTCTTCGCGCCCTCGCCTCGCCAGATGGCGCCGCGTGCGGTGCAGCGGATCGTGGAGCGGGTGCCGTCGGAGATCCTGACCGTGGGCGTCTTCCGCGACGAGGCGCCGCAGCGGGTCGTCGAGGTGACCAACCGGATCGGGCTGCACGCGGTCCAGCTGCACGGCAACGAGACGGCGGAGGAGTCCCGGTGGGTCGCGGCGCGGGTGCCGCTGCTCGTCAAGGCCTTCCCGGCCGGTCACCCGGGCATCGCCGACCCCGGCGCCTACGGCGCCGGCCTGGTGCTGGTGGACTCGGCCTCGCCCGGGTCGGGGGAGGTCTTCGACTGGCGGCTGGCCGAGGGGGTGGTGGACCCCGGCCGGCTGGTGGTCGCCGGCGGGCTGCACCCCGGTAACGTCGCCGACGCCATCGCGCACCTGGCACCGCGCGGCGTGGACGTGTCGTCCGGTGTCGAGTCGGCACCGGGTCGCAAGGACCCGCGGCTGGTCCAGGCGTTCGTCGCCGCCGTGCGAGGGGCGGGCGGCGCCGGGGCCGGGCGGCTGCCGGGCGGCGCCGGCGTGGCTGCCGGGCAGGCCGGTGACGGACCGGCAGCAGGCGACGCCGACGCGGCGGCGGGTGACGACGGGCCCTTCGACTGGGAGGTCGGGCGATGAGCGACGCGAGCGGCCACGGCCCCGGTTCGGGGGCGGCACCGCCCGGTGCCGGGCGCAGGGCGGGCGTCGCGGTCATGGGCGAGCCCGACGCGCGGGGGCGCTTCGGCCGCTTCGGCGGGCGCTACGTCCCCGAGTCCCTGGTGCCGGCGTGCGCCGAGCTGGAGGCCGCGTTCCGGGCCGCGTGGGCCGACCCGGCGTTCCACGCCGAGCTGCAGGGCATCCTGACCTCCTACGGCGGTCGGCCCACCCCGGTGACCGAGTGCCGCAGGCTGTCGGCGGAGCTCGGCGTCCGCGTGCTGCTCAAGCGCGAGGACCTCGCTCACACCGGCTCGCACAAGATCAACAACGTGGTGGGCCAGGCGCTCCTGGCCCGCCGCATGGGCAAGAGCCGGCTGGTGGCCGAGACCGGCGCCGGGCAGCACGGGGTGGCCACCGCCACCGCCGCGGCGCTGTTCGGCATGGACTGCACCGTGTACATGGGCGAGGTGGACGTGGAGCGCCAGGCGCTCAACGTGTTCCGGATGGAGCTGCTCGGGGCGGAGGTGCGGCCGGTGGCTTCGGGGAGCCGGACGCTCAAGGACGCCGTGAACGAGGCGCTGCGCGACTGGGTGGCGACGGTCGGCCACACGCACTACTGCCTCGGATCGGTCATGGGACCCCACCCGTACCCGTGGATGGTGCGCGAGCTGCAGCGGGTCGTCGGCGACGAGGCACGCGAGCAGTGCCGGCAGCTGCTCGGCGGCGACCCGGACGTGGTCGTCGCCTGCGTCGGCGGCGGGTCGAACGCAGCCGGCACCTTCGCCGGGTTCGCCGACACCTCGGCCGAGCTCGTCGGGGTGGAGGCCGCCGGGGGAGCGGCGGTGCGGCGCGGCGTCCCCGGGGTGCTCCACGGGATGGCGTCGCTGCTGCTGCAGGACGAGGCCGGGCAGATCCTGGAGGCGCAGTCCATCTCCGCCGGGCTCGACTACCCGGGCATCGGGCCCGAGCACGCGCACCTGGCCGACGTCGGCCGGGCCCGCTACGACACGGCCGCCGACGACGAGGTGCTGGCAGCGTTCACCCTGCTCGCCCGGACCGAGGGGATCATCTGTGCCTTCGAGTCGGCGCACGCCGTCGCATGGCTCGTCCGCGAGGCGGGCCGCTCGGTCCCGAGCGGGTCGACCGTGCTCGTGACGCTCTCCGGCCGCGGCGACAAGGACGTCGCTCAGGCGAGGGAGCTGCTGCGGTGACCCCGCCGGGGGCCGGCGCCCCGTCTGCGGCGGGCGTGCCGCCGGCCGCGGGGACGGGGGCTGCCGCCGGGGCTGGACCCGGACCGCTCGAGCGGGCGCTGCGGGCCCGGCGCGACGCGGGGCGCAAGCTGCTGGTGCCCTACGTGACCGCCGGCGCGGTCGACGACTGGGTGCAGGTGGTCCGCGCCGTCGCCGCGGCCGGCGCCGACGCGGTCGAGGTGGGACTGCCGTTCTCGGACCCGATGATCGACGGGCCCACGATCCAGCAGGCGTCGCTCACCGCGCTGCGGCGCGGCACCACGCCGCAGGCGGCGCTGGCCGAGCTGGCCGGCGCCGACGTCGGTGTCCCGCTCGTCGTCATGACCTACTACAACCTGGTGTTCCGTGCGGGCGAGCGCCGCTTCGCTCGGACGCTGGCCGACAGCGGCGTGGCCGGCGCCATCGTGCCCGACCTGCCGCTCGAGGAGAGCGCCGGGTGGCGGGAGGAGGCCGGCGCGGCCGGCGTCGACACCGTGCTGCTGGTGGCACCCTCCACGCCCGACGAGCGCGCCCGCCGGATCTGCGAGGCGTGCCGCGGCTTCGTGTACGGGGTGGGCCTGATGGGCGTGACCGGCGAGCGTTCGGAGCTGGCCGGCACGGCTCGGCAGGTGGCCCGGCGGTTGCGGGCCGTCACCGACCTGCCCGTCTGCGTCGGCGTCGGCGTCACCACGGCACGGCAGGCGGCGGAGATCTGCGAGGACGCGGACGGCGTGGTGGTCGGCTCTGCCCTGGTGCGCCGGCTGCTCGACGGCGGCGGCCCCGACGCGGCCGCCGCGCTGGTCGCCGGCTTCCGCTCCGCGATCGACTGACCGGACCCAGCCCGCTGGCCCGCGTGCCGGGGTCGAGCGGGCCCGCCACCGTGGTGGCGGCGTCAGGCGCAGCGGGTCAGGAGCGGTGGCCGGGTCGCGGGCACCGGGTCAGCCGCGGTGGCCTGGCCAGGAGGGGTGCCTGGGTCAGCCACGGTGGCCTGGCCAGGAGCGGTGCCTCGGTCAGGAGCGGTGCCTCGGTCAGGAGCGGTGGCCGGGTCGGGAGCGGTGGCCGGGTCGGGAACGGCCGCCGAGTCAGGAGCGGTCGCCGGGGTCGTCGCCGCCGTCCACCGCGACCGGCACGGCACGGCCGCAGCGGGTGCACCAGGCGGCGCGCCCGTCGGGCTCGCCCGGGTGGACGAGCGCGCCGCAGAGCGCGCAGCGGTGGATGCGGGGCGATTCGGTGGCGAGGTCGACCATGGTCCCTTCAGTCAGTCCCGGGCCCGTCCTGGGCTCGTATGGCGCGCGCAGGCCCGGAGGCGACGCCGCGCGGCAGCGGCCCTGTCGGGCGGCTCCCGCAGCGCGGCGTCGAGGCCGGTGCGTGGCGAGATGGTAGCGCCCGGTGGCACTGGACTGGAACGGCGATCAGGCGGGCGGACCGATCACCAGGCAGCCGTTGTGCCCGCCGAACCCGAACGAGTTGGACAGCACCGGCGCCGGCTCGAACGGGCGCGGCTGGCCGGCGACGACGTCGATCGAGATCTCGGGGTCCGGCTCGCCGTAGCCGTCGGTGGGCGGCATGAGCCGTCGGTCGATGGTCAGCACGGCCGCCACCGCCTCGATGGCGCCGGCGCCTCCGAGCGCGTGGCCGGTGACGCCCTTGGTCGAGGTCACCGGCGGGCCCGGCGTCCCGAAGACCTTGGCGATGGCCTGCGCCTCGCTGAGGTCGTTGAGCGGCGTGGACGTGCCGTGGGCGTTCACGTGGCCGATGTCGGCGGGCTGCAGCTCGGCGTCGGCGAGCGCCAGCTCGATGCAGGCGGCGGCGCCGCCGCCTCCCGGTGCCGGTGCCGTGATGTGGTGCGCGTCGGCGGTCGAGCCGGCGCCGAGGACCTCGCCGTAGATCCGGGCGCCGCGGCGCACGGCGTGGTCCCACCGCTCCAGGACGAGCGCTCCGGATCCCTCGGCGATGGCGAAGCCGTCCCGCCTGGCGTCGAAGGGCCGGCTGTGCCCGGAGGTGGAGAGCGCCGTCATGTTGGTGAACGCGGCGATGCCGAGGCCGGTCATGGCCGCCTCGGCGCCGCCGCCGATGGTGACGTCGCACCGGCCCGAGGCCACCAGCCTGGCGGCGGCGGCCACCGCGTGGGTGCCGGCGGCGCAGGCGGTCGCGATGGTCTCGCACGGGCCGCGCCACCCGTTGCGGATGGAGATGGTCCCGGCGCCGGCGTTGGGCATCATCATCGGGATCAGGAACGGCGACACCCGCCGGGGCCCCTTGCCGTCGTAGACGCGCAGCTGCGCCTCGAGGGACTCGAGCCCGCCGATCCCGGTGGCGAAGACGACCCCGCAGCGCGCCGGGTCGGCGGCGACGTCGCCGGCGTCGGCCAGGGCCATGTCGGCTGCCGCCACCGACAGCTGGGCGAACCGGTCGACCCGGCGGACCTCCTTCGGCCCGAAGATCGCGGCGGGGTCGAAGCCGGTCACGCGCCGCTCGCCGCCGGGCCAGGGCCGCAGCAGCCCGGCCCAGAAGTCCTCGACCCCGATGCCGCAGCAGGCGAGGACGCCCAGGCCGGTGATGGCCACCCGGTGCCCGCGCACCGGCCCGTCGGGCCCGTGGCCGAGCAGCATCAGAGCTTGGCGGCGATCAGGTCGAAGGCCTGGCCGATGGTCTCGATGCCGTCGAGCTCGGCCTCGTCGACCGTGATGTCGAACGTCTCCTCGAGGGCCATGACCAGCTCGACGAGGTCCAGGCTGTCGGCGTCGAGGTCGTCGGCGAACCGTGCCTCGCGGACGACCTTCTCACCGGGGACCTGCAGGACCTCCACCGCGCAGGACTTGAACTTGTCGAAGGTGGCGTCGTCACTCACCGTTGCTCTCCTTTGGGTCTCCCGGCGATGGTGCCGGTGATCTGGTGCCCGCACCGTGGCGGTGGTGCCGTGCGGCCTGCGGCCGGGGCGACCCGACCGCAGGTGGGCCGCCGACCGCGCCGTCCGGCTCGCGCCGCGGTCACAGGCCCATGGCCAGGCCGCCGTCGACGGCCAGGACCGCGCCGGTGATGTACGCGGCGTCCTCCGAAGCGAGGAACGCCACGGCCCCGGCGATCTCGCCGGGGGAGGCGGACCGGCCGAGCGGCACCATGGACCGGAGCTGCTCGGCCCGCGCGTCTCCGAGAGCGGCGATCATATCGGTCTCCACGATGCCGGGGGCGACCACGTTCACCGTGATGCCCCGGCTCCCGACCTCGCGGGCGAGGGAGCGGGCCATGCCGACGAGGCCGGCCTTGGCCGCGGCGTAGTTGACCTGCCCGGGTGACCCGAGCAGGGCGGAGACCGACGACATGAGCACCACGCGGCCGCCGCGGGCCCGGACCATGGGGCCGAGCGCCCGGCGGACGACGCGGTAGGCGCCGGTGAGGTTGGTGTCGAGGACCGCCTGCCAGGCCTCCTCGTCCATCCGCAGGAGGAGGGTGTCGCGCGTGATCCCGGCGTTGGCCACGAGCACCTGGACCCGGCCGAGCTCGGCCTCCACCCGGTCGAAGGCGGCGCCGACCTCGTCGGGCCGGGTGACGTCGCAGGTCACCGGCAGCAGGCGGGCCACCTGGTCCGGTGGCAGGCCGTCGAGCGGGGGCGGCGTGCCGCGGTACGTGGCGGCCACGCGGTCGCCGAGGGCCAGGAAGCGCTGCACGCACGCCAGCCCGATGCCCCGGTTGCCCCCCGTGACCAGCACGACGCGGCCGCCGTGCTCGGACCCGGCCTCGCCTCCGGCACGGGCGGCCGTGCCGGAGGCGAGGCCGCCGGCTCCGCCCGGCCCGCTCACGAGGCCCACCGGACGACGGCGCTCGCCCAGGACATGCCGGCGCCGAAGCCCGACAGCAGCACGATGTCGCCGTCGCCGACACGGCTGCCGGCGAGGGCGTCGCACAGGGCGAGGGGGATGGAGGCCGCCGACGTGTTCCCGGTCCGGTCCAGCACGACGGCCGTGCGCTCGGCCGGGATGCCGAGGCGGCTGCCGGCGGCCTCGATGATCCGGAGGTTCGCCTGGTGGGGGACGAACAGGGCCACGTCCTCCACGGGCACCTTGGCGCGGCACAGGGCCGCGGTCGCCGAGTCGACCGTGACGCGGACGGCGCGGCGGAACACCTCGCGGCCGTCCATCGACATGGTGCCGCCGTGGGGGCAGACGAGCAGGTCGTGCGCGCTGCCGTCGGCGCCGAGGTCGTAGCCCAGCAGGCCGGGCCCCCCGTGGAGCGGGTCGGCGCCGCCGGTGGCCTCCAGCAGGACGGCGGCGGCGCCGTCGGCGAACAGGACGGCGGTCCCCCGGTCGTCCCAGTCGGTGATGCGCGACAGGCACTCGGCCCCGACGACGAGGACCCGCCGGGCGCCGACGGCGAGGCTGCCGAAGGCCGTGACGAGCGCGTAGACGAAGCCGGCGCACGCCGCGTTCACGTCCATCGCCCCTCCGGACAGACCGAGGCGGTGGTGGACGACGGACGAGGTGTGGGGGACGGTCTCGTCGGGCGTGGTGGTGGCCAGCAGGAGCATGTCCACGTCCTGGGGCCGGGTGCCGGCGCGCTCGAGGGCGGCCGCCGCCGCCTCGGTGGCGAGCCCGGCGACGGTGCCGCCGACGTGGCGCTCCCGGATGCCCGTCCGCTCGACGATCCACGTGTCGGACGTGTCGAGGCGCTGCTCCAGGTCGTGGTTGGTGACCACGGTGGGCGGGAGCGCTGTGCCCCACCCCGTGACGACGGCGGGCGGGGTCAACGTCGGCTCCTCGGCTCGGCGGGTGGGCGGCTGGCCCGGGTGACGGGGCCCGCGCCCGACGGGGCCGGGCCGGTGCGGGGGCGGACCGGGAGCGGGTGCCCCGACACGGCCCGGGTCACGCGCCCTCCGCCGACGCGCGCAGCCAGGCCACCGGCTGGCCCCCGACGACGCGCTCGCCGGGGTGGACGAGGAAGCCCAGGACCGAGCCGCCGAACGGGCTCCGCACCTCAGCGGTCCCCACCGTCCCGATGGCGTCGCCGACCCCGATCGGGGGTGGGGAGGCCGCCACGTCGTCGGTGGCCAGGGCTCCCGGCCCGGGGACGCCGGCCAGCGCCGGGAGCGGCTGGAAGACGCCGGCGGCGGGGGAGACGACGACCCGGTCGGTGCCGGACATGCGCTCGCCCTGGTGGGCCGCGGCGTGCGCGTGCCAGGCGTCGGTCCCCGAGGCGGCGTCGACGACGGCGTCGAGGTCGTCGGGCCCGGCGACGGCGACGGCTCGCACGTCGGGCAGCGTCCGGCGCGCCAGACCGGTGAGGACGCCGCCCGCCCCGACCTCCACGAGCACGGTGGCGCCCAGGTCGTCCAGGGTGGCGAGGGTCTGGCGCCAGCGCACGGGGCTGCACAGCGCGGCGGACAGCAGGGCTGGCCACTCGGCGGCGTCCTGGTGGGGCCGGCCGTCGACGTTGGCCACGACGGGCACGTCCGACGGCACGAACCTGGCCGCGGCGAGGGCCTTGCGGAGCCGGTCCCTCGCCGGCGCCATCAGGTCGGTGTGGAAGGCGCCGGCCACGGGGATGGGCAGGACCTTGCGGGCCCCCAGCTCCTTCGCCAGCGCCCCGGCGCGCTCCACGGCGTCGCGCTCGCCGGCGATGACCACCTGGCCGGGGGCGTTGTAGTTCGCCACCCACACCGCGCCCTCGGCCCGCCGGCAGGCGGCGTCGACGCTGTCGTCGTCGGCGCCGAGGACGGCTGCCATCGTGCCGGGCCGCGCCTCGGCCGCCTGGTGCATGGCGGCGCCGCGCTCGGCGACCAGGCGGACGCCGTCCTCGAAGGGCAGCGTGCCGGTCGCCGTGAGGGCGGTGTACTCGCCGAGCGAGTGCCCGGCGCACAGCATGGGCTCCAGGCCGACCCGCTCGATGGCGTCGAGGATGACCGAGCTGAGCACGAACGTCGCCAGCTGGGCGTTGGCCGTCTCGGTGAGCTCGGCCTGCTCGGCGTCGACCAGCAGCCGACCGAGGTCGCGGCCGATGATGGCCGACGCCTCGCCGACCACCTCCCACGAGGGGTGGTCGACCCACGGTCGACCCATGCCGGGCCGCTGTGACCCCTGCCCGGGGAATGTGAATGCCAGCACCCCGCACTCCTCCTGACTCGACCGGTTGGACCGGTTGGCGCCCCCGTTGGTTACATCCCGCCGGCCTCGGCTGCTTTCCGGCGGTGTCGCCGGCCCACGTGGACGGTGTCGACCGCTGAGCGTGTCGGCATGGCCACGATCCATGCCAGTGCAGTTCGACGGCGCGGCCGCAGGCTGCTGCCGTGCCGGTGCCCTGTCCGCCGTGCCCGTGCCGCCGCCGTGCCCGTTCCCGGTCCGCCGTGCCCGTGCCGCCGCCGTGCCCGTGCCCGGTCCGCCGTGCCCGGACGGACGGCGTGGCTCGCGCCCCGGAAGGGCGCGGCGGGGACGCCCCAACGTGCCCGGAGCGGGACTCGAACCCGCACGCCCCGAAGGGCAAGGGCTTTTGAGGCCCCCGCGTCTGCCGATTCCGCCATCCGGGCGGCGGGACGAGAGCCTACCCCGGGTCGGGCGGTGCCACGGGGACCGGTGGCCGGGCCCGTGGCTATGGTGGCTCGTGCACCTGATCGAGACGGGGCCCGGCCCGGGCTCGGGAGGGGGTGGCGCCGCGGGCGTGCCGGACCCGGCTGGGGGCCCGGCGGCCGGTCCCGTCGCCCGGGTCGTGGCCGTGGAGCTGCGCTGGCTGGCGTTGCACCTCGCCGCGGACCACCGCGCCGCGTACGGACGCGAGCACCGGCGACCCGTGGTCGTGGCCCGGGTGGCCGTCGAGCTCGGCTCCGGGGCCGGGGCCGGGGCCGGGGCCGGGGGCGGCGAGGTGTCGTGGGGGTGGGGCGAGTGCGCCGCGCTGGCGGCGCCGACCTACGACGAGGAGCACGCGGGCGGGGCGTGGGCCGTCCTGTGCAGCCACCTGGCGCCACGGCTGCTGGGGGCCCGGGTGCCGGCGGGAGACGACCTCCTCTCGACGCTGACCGGGGTCGGTTGGGTGCTGGGCGCGGTGCGGGGCCATCGCATGGCGAAGGCCTGCCTGGAGATGGGTGTGGCCGACGCCGTGCTGCGGGCCGGCGGCCGCTCCCTGGCCGCCACGCTCGGCGTCGAGGCGGCGTCGGTCCCGGCCGGTGCCGCCGTCGGGCTCCCAGACGACGCCGGGCGCGCCCGCGAGGAGGTGGCGCGTGCGGTGGACGCCGGGTTCGGGCGGGTCAGGGTGAAGATCGCCCCGGGCTGCGACGTGGAGCCGCTGCGGGCGCTGCGCCAGGCGTTCCCGCAGGTGCTGCTGCAGGCGGACGCCAACGGCTCGTACTCCCGCGACTCGGCGCGCCGGCTCGACGCGCTGGACGAGCTGGGCCTGGCCTGCATCGAGCAGCCGCTCGATCCGGCGGACCTCCTGGGCCACGCCGAGCTGGTGCGCCGCTGGCGGACGCCGGTGTGCCTGGACGAGTCGGTGCGCGACCCGGCCGACGTCGAGGTGGTGGCGGCGCTGGGCGCCGCCGGCGTGCTCTGCCTGAAGCCGGCGAGGCTCGGGGGGATCGGCCCGGCAGCCGACGCTGCGGCGCGCGCGGCGGCACGGGGCCTGGGCGTGTGGTGCGGGGGCATGCTCCAGACGGGTCTCGGCCGGGCGGTCGACGCCGCGGTGAGCGGGCTGCCCGGGTTCACGATGGCCGGCGACCTGGGGTCCCCGTGGCCGCCGTTCGCTGAGCCCGATCCCTTCGGTCCGGTGCCGGTGGCGGCAGGGGCCGCCGCGGTGCACCGGGCTGCGGGCGTGGGCCCGGTGCCCGACCCGGCGCTCCTGCGGGCCGTGACGACCAGGCGCTGGGCGGCGCGGGCGTGAGGGCGGGCGGTGGGCGCCGGTGCCCGGGTGTTGCAGCGCGTAACGTACAATTCGCCGGGCATGCAGCGATCAGCGGTCGAGCGCTCGCTCAGGGACGTCCATGCCCGGCTGGTGAAGGCCAGGCAGGACCTCGCCGTCATCGACGAGCAGATGATGAGCGTCGTCGACGCCGCCGACGACGCTCGGCTACGGTCACTCGTGTCGGAGACGCCGATCGCGGCACACGAGCTGAACGACGCCCAGCGCCACGCCGACGCGTTCACCCGGGCCCGGAAGGCGTTGATCGACCTGATCGGGGAGCTCGAGCGGCGGCAGGACGAGCTGCTGGGCAAGCTGGTCGTGGACTGAGCACGGGCTCGGCGGCTCGCCGGGCACGCGCGAGCGGTGCGGGGCCCGACGGGCGGGACCGCAGCGGGAGTGGCCGTCGCGAGCGGTGCGCCCCGGTGGTGGGTGGCGGAGCGGTGCCGGCGACCCCGCCGGCCGGGCCGGCCGGCCGGGCCCGGCGGTGCGCCGGCCCGAACGAGTGATCCGAACGAGGAGCGAGACCAACTCCATGGCACGACGCGTCGTCATCGCAGAGGACGAGGCCATCATCCGGCTCGACCTGAAGGAGATCCTGCAGGGCGAGGGCTACGAGATCGTGGGCGAGACCGGCCGAGGCGACGAGGCCGTCGACCTGGTGCGCCAGCACCAGCCCGACCTCGTGATCCTGGACATCAAGATGCCGGGCATCGACGGGATCGAGGCGGCCCGCCGGATCACCGCCGAGACCCGGGTGCCGGTCCTGATCCTGACGGCGTTCAGCCAGCGGAACCTGATCGAGGACGCCCGCGACGCCGGGGTGGCCGCCTACCTCGTGAAGCCCTTCCAGCGGGGCGAGCTGGTCCCGGCGATCGAGGTCGCGGTGGCGCGCTTCGAGGAGCTGCGGGCCATCGACGAGGAGCACGCCCAGGGTGCCGACGGCACGCTCGAGGACAAGCTCGAGACCCGGCGAGTCGTCGACCGGGCCAAGGCGGTGCTGATGGACGAGCACGGCCTCACCGAGGCCGAGGCCTTCTCCTTCGTCCAGCGGACCGCCATGGGCCGCCGGGCGCGCATGCGCCAGGTCGCCCAGGAGGTCCTCGACGGCACGCTCACGCCCTGACTCGGGCGGCCCCGGGTGCACCCCGGGCGTGCGTAGCATGCGGTCGTGGCCGCGTCCGGACCGCTGTACCTGCTCGACGGCAGCTCGCTCGTGTTCCGGGCGTTCTTCGCGCTGCCCGAGGACCTGGCCACGTCGTCGGGCACCGTGACCAACGCCGTGCACGGCTTCACGTCGATGCTGATCATGCTGCTGCGAGACCACTCGCCGAGCGGTATGGCGGTCGCGTTCGACCGGCCGGCACCCACGTTCCGCGACGAGATCGTGCCGGAGTACAAGGGGCACCGGCCCGAGGTGCCGGAGCTGCTGCGCCCGCAGTTCGACCTGGTGCGCGCCGTGCTCGACTCGCTCGGCATCGTGCGGGTGGAGCTGGACGAGTACGAGGCCGACGACATCCTCGCCACCCTCGCCACGCAGGCGCGCGACGCCGGGCGCGACGCGGTGGTGGTCACGGGCGACCGGGACTGCTTCCAGCTCGTCGAGGACCCGCACGTGGCCGTGCTGTACACGCGACGCGGCCTGTCCGACACCGTCCGCTATGACGAAGGGGGCATCGAGGAGCGCTACGGCGTGCCCCCGTCGCGGTACCCGCTGCTGGCCGCCCTGCGCGGCGATCCGTCCGACAACCTCGCCGGGGTGCCCGGTGTCGGCGAGAAGACCGCCGCCAAGCTGGTGAAGGCCTACGACAGCCTGGACGGGATCTTCGAGCACGCCGCCGACCTGTCCCCGAAGCTCCGTGACAACCTGGCGGCGTCCGAGGCGATGGTGCGGCGCAACGCGCGCATCATCCCCCTGGTCCGGGACGTCCCGCTCGACGTCGGGATCGGCGACCTCGGCCTGGGCCGGTGGGACGTGGAGGAGGCCCGGCGGATCTTCGCCGAGCTGGAGATGCGCAACGCGTGGCAGCGCCTGTCGCCGCTGCTGGTCGCTGGGGACGGCACCGCGGCGCCCGCGGGTTCGGGGGCGGGCGCGATGGCCGCGGCGGGCGCGGTGGCCGGGGCGGGTCCGGGGGCGGGAACGACGGGCGC
>JAJZYI010000050.1 GCA_021798135.1 Actinomycetes bacterium
GCCGCCGCCAGCGCGGCGCTCGCCGGCTACGTCGAGCACGTGCTCGACCGGGCGGCCACGCGCCTGCTCGGCGGGCGCGGGGCGCTCGGCGAGGCCTGGCGCCGGCAGCAGGTCGAGCGCGACGCCACCGGCCGAGCGGCCGAGATGCTCCTGGGCCTCGACATGGGCCCGGCGACCGCCGACCGCGGTACCGCGTTCGTCGCCGGCGTGCTCGAGCGGGCGGGCGAGGCGGGCCTGGCCCGCCTGTGGACCGGGGGCGCGACCCTCCCGACGCCCTCGGAGATCGACGCCCCCGGGCTGTGGCTGGAGCGGATCGACCTGCAGGAGCCGCCCGCGTCCTGACGCCGTGCCGGCCGGTGACGCAGCCCCGTGCCGCCGCTCGGTGGCGACGCCCGGTGGCGGCGCGGCGCTCAGCCCTCCGACGTGCCGTCGCCCTCGGGCGTGCCCAGGTCCCACGACAGGACCAGACGCTCGCGCTCGGCGTCGCGCACCACCCGCTCCCGGTTGCGGCGGAACTGCGGGTCGTGCGGCGGCAACAGCGTCAACCGGGCCAGCGTCCGGTCCCGGAAGGGGTCGACCACGTCGGCAGGCCCCGAGACGCCGTGGACCTCCCAGTGGGGCGCCACCGGACCCAGGTACACGACGCGGACCTCGCCGACGGGCGGCTGGGGTTCTTCGAGCTGGTCTTCGGCTTCGTCGGGCACAGCGGGACAGCCTATCGGCACACCGGCGGCCCGCCTCGTCGAGCCGCGCATCGCTCGCTCAGGCCGGGCCCGCCTCGTCGGACCGCGCCCCGGCTCCCCGGAGACCGTGCGCCCGGCAACCCCGGCCCACCCGGGGCGTCCCCGGCCGGCGGTGCCGTGACCCTCGACGGCCCCTGGAACCCCCGGCCCGCGTGGAGCGTCCTCTGGGAGGAGGAGCGGGCCGTCCCGGACGACCGTCCCGAGGGGGGGCGCGCTGCCGCCGGTGCCGTGCGCCCCCCGGACGCGGCGGACTTCCTGGGCCTTGCCGGGACTTCCTGAGACTTCCTGTGAACTTGCTCAGGACCTGTCTGGATCGCGACGCCCACTGGTAGAGTTGGATTGGTCGATGGAGGTGCCATGGACACCGAATGGATGCGCCGCGGTCGGTGCAAGGACATGGACCCGGCGATCTTCTTCCCGAACGACGGCGTGGGAGTCCAGGTAGCGCAGCGTATCTGCGCGGAGTGCCCGGTGCGGGCCGCGTGCCTGGAGTACGCGCTGGACAACCGCGTCGACCACGGCGTCTGGGGCGGTGCGTCGGAGCGCGAGCGTCGGCGGCTGCTCCGCCAGCGACGCATCAGCCACCTCGCCGCACGCTGAGCCGTCCCGCGCAGAGCCGCCGCGCCCCGGACCGTCCCGCGCTGCGCAGCCGAGCGCTGGGCGCGACCGCCACGACCGGCCCGGCCACCCCTGAGCAGGCTGTCATCCCTGAGCATGCCGTCACCGGGACGGGGAGCCGGCTCGCCGGCGAGCCCGGCGGGCTGGTCTGCCCCGTCAACGTGAGCGAGGGTCGCGACGCTGCGCTGCTCGACCGGCTAGCGGAGATCGCCGGCGGCGCCCTGCTCGACGCCCACCGTGACCCCGACCACAACCGGGCGGTCCTCACCCTCGGCTCGACCGACGGGGCGGCGCTGGAGGCCGCCGTGCGGCACCTGGTCGAGGCGGCCGTGTCGGCCATGGACATCCGCCACCACCGCGGCGTGCACCCCCGGTTCGGTGTCGTCGACGTCGTGCCGTTCGTCCCGGTCGACGCCGCCGGCACCCCTGCCCGCACCGGGGACGACCTCACCCGCGCCGTGGCGGCGCGGGACCGGCTGGCCGCCTGGGCCGGCACCACGCTCGGCCTGCCGTGCTTCGTGTACGGGCCCGAGCGGAGCCTTCCCGACGTCCGCCGCCACGCCTTCGCCGGGCTGGCACCCGACACCGGCCCGGCCGGGCCCCACCCCACCGCCGGCGCGTGCGCCGTCGGCGCCCGGCCTGCGCTCCTCGCCTACAACGTCTGGCTGGCGACGGGCGACGTCAGCGTGGCCCGGAGCATCGCCGCGGCGGTCCGGCGCCCGGCCGTGCGAGCGCTCGGGCTGGACGTCGGCGGCCACGCCCAGGTGTCGTGCAACCTGCTGGACCCGGCCGCCGTCGGCCCGGCCACGGTCCTCGAGCAGGTCACCGCGCTGGCAGGCGAGGCCGGCGTGGCAGTGGCGCGTGCCGAGCTGGTCGGCCTGGCGCCGCTCGCCGTGGTGGAGGCCCTCGACCCGGCCACCCGAGACCGCTGCGACCTCGACACGGACCGGACGTTCGAGGCACGCCTCGGCCGGCTGCGCCGGCGCTGACCGCACCGGGCCCGGCACCGGCCCACGCTGGCAGGTCCGGGCCGGCCGCTGGCGTGGCCGCCGGCCGGGCTTCAGCGCCGGTTCAGGAAGCCGACGCCGAGACGGTCGACTGGCGGCGCATGGCGCGCTCGCGCCGCAGGCGGCGCCGCTCGCGCTCGGACAGGCCGCCCCAGATCCCGAACTTCTCGCCGTTGGCCAGGGCGTAGTCGAGGCAGTCGTCGCGCACCACGCACCCCCGGCAGACGGCCTTCGCCTCGCGAGTCGATGCCCCCCGTTCCGGGAAGAAGAGGTCGGGGTCGACACCCATGCAGTTCGCCCGGCCCTGCCATTCCCGCTCCTGGCGGCCGTACAAGACGCTGACGATGTCCATCGGTCCGCCTCCCCTCACCACATCGTGGCATTGGTGTAACTACAGTGCTGTCATCCTGACCGATGCGAGCCCTGCTGGCAAGCGGTTTCGCGCACGGACAGTCCCGATGACCACTCCAAGTGATTGCCGGGGCCGCAGGGGTCGCCGAGGGCGACAGCCGGTGACGGCACTGGAACCGGGCACGGACCGCCGGTACGGGCCCGGCGGCACCCCGCGGCGCGGCCCGGCTCCTGCTCCGGCGGGTCCGCCGGCACGGCCCGGCGCCACTGCCGGCACGGCCCGGCAGGCGGGGCCTCCGGGGCTGCGGGGTCCCGGCGCGGAGGCGAGGCCTTGGGGCCTGCGGGGTCCCGGCGCGACAGGCGGGTCCGCCGGGGCTGCGGGGTCCCCGCCCGGCAGGGGCCGCGCCGCTCAGGCGGGCCGCACGGCGCGCCGGCTGGCCTGGCGGTGCTCCAGGAAGTCGACCAGCACGTAATCGCCGAGGGTGTCCGGGGTGGTGTAGAAGGCGCGTCCCCGGTTGAGGCGGGTCATCTGGTCGACGAAGCCGCGCAGCGAGCGGGTCGCGTCGAGCATGAACGTGTTGATCGTGATGCCTGCCCGCGTGCAGCGCGCCACCTCGGCGAGCGTGGCGTGCAGGGTCTCGGCGACCGGCGGGTAGTTGAAGAAGACCGAGTAGCCGTCCCCGCCGGGCTCGGGCACCAGGTGGGCGGTGGGCTCGCCGTCGGTGATCATGATGATCTGCTTGGTGCCCTGGCGGTGCGCCAGCATGCGCCGGGCCAGCAGCAGGCCGTGCTGCATGTTCGTGCCGTACACGAAGTCCCACGACACCTCGGGCAGGTCCTGGGCCTTGATCTCCCGGGCCACCTCGGAGAAGCCGACGAGCCCCAGGAAGTCGCGGGGGAACCGGCTGGTGATGAGCGTGTGGAGCGCGATGGCCACCTTCTTCGCGGCCAGGAAGTTGTCGCGCATCGGCATCGACAGCGACAGGTCGACCATCAGGACGGTGGACGCGCGCTCGAGTGCCTCGGTGCGGGCGATCTCGAAGTCGTCGGGCTCCAGGCGCACCGGCGTGCCGCTGCCCGCCCGGCGCACGGCGTTGTGCACGGTCCGCTCGATGTCGACGGTGAAGGGGTCGCCGAACTCGAACGGCTTGGTCTGCCCCTCGCGCTCGTGGCCGGTGCCCAGGTGGCCGGCGCGGTGCCCCCCGGCCCGGTCCTTGGCCAGCCGGCTGAACAGCTCGGACAGCGCCCGCTGGCCGATGCGGCGGATGCCGGCCGCCGTCAGCTGGTAGCGGCCCTCGCGCTGCTCGATCAGGCCCGCCTCCTCCAGCTCGCGGGCCAGGCGGGCGAGGCTGTCGAGCGAGCGGGCGCCGTCGTCGCCGAGGTACCTGGCCGCCTGCTCCAGGTCGACCTCGCTGAGCGCGCCCGGTGACGTGGCCGACTGCAGGAACTGCTCGAGCTGGTCCATCTCGCCGAGCCGGCGGGCGCTGGCCGCCGCGTCGGCCAGGCCGAGCGGGTCCTGCCCGCCGAAGCGGTAGCGCCGCCCCCACCCCGCCCCCGGCACGGCCCTGCGCAGGTTGTCGGCAAGGCGGTCGACCTGCCAGCGCAGGTCGAGGTCCTCGAAGAGCGACTCGGCCAGCGCCTGCAGCTGGGCCCGCTGCTCGGGCGTCATGGAGTCGAGCGCGGCCTGGGCCGCCGCCATCTGGGCGGCCAGGTCGGCCAGCAGCTCGTCGAGGGTCTCGGGCTGCGACGGGAAGAAGTCGCCGAAGCGCTCCATGAACTGCTCGAAGCCCGGGTCGAGCGCCTCGCCGCGCTCGCGCTGCTCGAGCATGCGGTTGAGCGCGTCGAACATCTGCCGGGTGCGCTCGAGCTGGGCGGGGTCGGGGTCCGACAGCGCCTCGCTCATCTGGTCGAACCAGCTGCGGGCCATCTCCTGGCGCATGCGCTCCAGCAGGTCCTCGAAGTGCTCGCGGGCCTCGGTGGACGCGAACTCGTACTGCTGCAGGCTCCGCACCTTGCCGGCGAGGTCCTGCGGCAGCAGGTCGAGCGCCATGGACCGCTCGGCCACCGCCTCCTCGGTCACCTGCCGGCGCCGGTCGTCCCCCGAGGCCCGGGCGTCGTCGGCCAGCTCGCGCAGCCCGGCGCGCTCCTCGTCGACCACCCGGTCGAGCTCCTCCGCCAGCTCGTGGTACGCGCCGCCGGGGTCGCCGCGCTCGAGCTCCTCCTGGCGGGCCCGGCGCAGCCGCTCCAGCAGCTCCCGCAGCCCCTGCACCCGCTCGCCGTCGGGACGCTCGAAGCCGCCGTTGAGCAGGCGCCGCAGGGCGGCGTCGGGGTCGCCGTGGTAGAGCAGGTCGTCGGCCAGCTCGCCGAACAGCCCGTCGACGTCGTCGGCGGCCGAGTGCTGGGTGCCGTCCCAGCGGCGGTAGCCCCAGCGGTGCGTCACCGGTGGCGCCTCCCCGCCCCGCCGGACACGCCGCACCCTGCAGCGGCGCCGCCACTGACAGCGCTCGGCGCCGCCACCCCGCCGCACGCCTTGCGCCACGGCACGCCGCGCGTCACGACCGCCCCGACCGCTCCCGCCCGCCCCGGTACGCCGCCTTGGCGCCGGCCGCGTCCTTGTTGAGGCGCTTGGCCAGGTGGAGGCCCTCGAGCACGAGCTCCACGGCGGCGGCGATCTCGGCCGGCGACTCGCCGCCCCCCACGGACGCCACCGGCGCGGCGAGCGCGGGGACGTCGGCCATCGCCTGCTGGTAGGCGTCGGCGGGCAGGTCGTCGCCCACGTTGACCACCTGGTCCCCGTCGAAGGCCGCCACCACCGGGCCCAGCTGCTCGGGCGCCACCCGGCGGCGGAACACGGCCAGGACCGCGGCGGCGACGAGCGCCTGCCAGATGCGCTCCTCGCGGCCCTCCTCGAGCGCCTCGATCTCGATCTTGCCCTGGGACGACGCCACCAGCGCGCCCAGGTCGCTGACCCGGGGCACGGCCGTGTCCTCGCCCAGGCGCAGCGCCCGGCGCACGGCGTTGGCCGCCAGCGTCTCGTAGTTGGCGATGCTCAGGCGCACCGACACGCCCGAGCGCTGGTTGATGTGGGGGCTCTGGCGGGCCAGCTGGGACAGCTCGGCGACGATCTCGCCCATGTAGGCGGGCACCACCAGCCGGGGGCCGTCGGGCACCTCGTCGGGGAGCCGGGCCTCCTGGTGGACGATGGCGAGCTCGGTGTCGACGTCGGGCGGGTAGTGGGTGCGGACCTGGGCGCCGAAGCGGTCCTTGAGCGGCGTGATGATCCGGCCGCGGTTGGTGTAGTCCTCGGGGTTGGCCGTCGCCACCAGCACCACGTCGAGCGGCAGGCGCACGGTGAAGCCCCGGATCTGGACGTCGCGCTCCTCGAGCACGTTGAGCAGGCCGACCTGGATCCGCTCGGCGAGGTCGGGCAGCTCGTTGACGGCGAAGATGCCGCGGTTCGCCCGGGGCACCAGCCCGTAGTGCAGCGTCAGCTCGTCGGCCAGGTAGCGGCCCTCGGCCACCTTGATGGGGTCGACCTCGCCGATCAGGTCGGCGATCGACGTGTCCGGGGTCGCCAGCTTCTCCGCGAACCGGGTGTCGCGGTGCACCCAGGCGACGGGCGTGTCGTCGCCCTCCTCGGCCACCAGGTCGCGGGCGTGGCGCGACACGGGGTGGAACGGGTCGTCGCGCAGCTCGGAGCCGGCCACCACCGGCAGCCACTCGTCGAGCAGCTGGGTGAGCGACCGGACGATGCGGGTCTTGGCCTGCCCCCGCTCGCCCAGCAGGATCATGTCGTGGCCGGCGAGCACGGCGTTCTCGATCTGCGGCAGCACCGTGTCCTCGAAGCCGAGCACCCGCGCCACGAGCGGCTCGCCCTTGGCGATGCGGGCCGCCGCGTTGCGGCGCAGCTCCTCGTGGACGGGGACGGGCTCCCACCCCGACGCGCGGAGGTCGCCGAGGGTGGCGGGGAGGTCGGCCGGGGGCTCGGGGGGGAAGGACGCCGGGGCCATGCGGGCGAGCCTATGCCGGGCGCGGCCGCATTGTGCCGCCGGCCGGGCCGGGGTCGTTTCGACCGGCGGCCGGCCGAGGTGGAAAGATGAGCCCGCGCCACCGGCCCCCCGGTCGGCCGCGCCCCGCTGGCCGGTGGGGCTCGGCCCCGGCGGTGGCGTGCTGCCGCGCCGCCCCGGCCGTCCCAGCCGGTCCGGACCGACCCCGGCAGCGAGCCCGAGGAGGAGGACGATCCAGGCGTGAGCACCATCGAGGACGTGAAGCCGGTCCCGGTGACCATCGGCGGGGTCCGGGGCGGGCCGGCGGTCCGGACGCTGCGACGGGACCCGTGGTGGAAGAGCCCGGCGATCACCTTCGTGGTGCTGACGCTGTTCGTGGCGTACACGGTCTGGGCCGTGTTCCAGAACGCCGACTACTTCGTCGGCATCAGCCAGCACCGGGACCTGATCTCGCCGCTGTACTCGCCGTGCATCGTGGGGAGCTGCCTGCCCGGCGCCCACGGCACGTTCCTGGTCCTGCACTGGTGGATGATCACGCCGGCGCTGATCGGGCTGAGCGGGCCGGCCCTCTTCCGCAGCACCTGCTACTACTACCGCAAGGCCTACTACCGGGCGTTCTGGCAGTCGCCGCCGGGCTGCGCGGTCGCCGACGGCCACAAGCGCTACACCGGCGAGACCAGGTTCCCGCTCATCCTGCAGAACATCCACCGGTACGCCTGGTACGTGGCCATCGGGTGGAACGTGATCCTGACGATCGACGCCGTCATGGCCTACCGCCTGCCGGGCGACGGCGGCATCGGCGTGAGCGTCGGCTCGCTCGTGCTGACGGCCAACGCCGTGGCGCTGTGGCTGTACAGCCTGTCGTGCCACGCCTGCCGGCACGTGACCGGCGGCCACGTCAACGAGTTCTCCAGGACACCCATCCGCCACCGCCTGTGGAAGGCCGTGTCCAGGCTGAACGCCATCCACATGCAGTTCGCCTGGATCAGCCTGTTCGTCGTCGTCATCGCCGACGCGTACGTCCGCATGGTGGCCGCCGGCTGGTTCACCGACCCCAAGCTGTTCTGAGCCGATCCCGGGCCGCCGGCGCGGCCCGCGGCACCGACGGAAGCACCGACCGAGAGGTGAGAGGAACACACCATGGCTGATGGCCACCTGGCCGGATCGGGCGCAGGGGAGCTCGAGACCCACGACTTCGACGTGGTGGTGATCGGGGCCGGCGGCGCCGGCCTGCGCGCCGCCGTGGAGGCGAAGGACCGGGGACTTCGCACCGCGCTGGTGTGCAAGTCGCTGCTCGGCAAGGCCCACACGGTGATGGCCGAGGGCGGCGCCGCTGCCGCCATGGGCAACGTGTGGCCCGAGGACAGCTGGCAGGTCCACTTCCGCGACACCATGCGCGGCGGCAAGATGCTCAACAACTGGCGCATGGCGCAGCTCCACGCCCAGGAGGCCCCCGACCGCATCTACGAGCTGGAGCGGTGGGGCGCGCTGTTCGACCGCACCAAGGACGGCAAGATCCTGCAGCGGGACTTCGGCGGCCACCGCTACGCCCGGCTCGCCCACGTCGGCGACCGCACCGGCCTGGAGCTGATCCGCACGCTGCAGCAGCGGGCGGTGGCGCAGGGCATCGAGGTGTTCATGGAGTGCAAGATCCTCCGCCTGCTGAAGGACGGCGAGGGTCGGGTGAGCGCCGCTGTCGGCTACTGGCGGCCCACCGGCGGGTTCGTGGCCTTCACGGCCAAGGCCTTCGTGCTGGCGACGGGGTCGGTCGGCAAGTCGTGGAAGTACACGTCGAACTCGTGGGAGTCCACCGGCGACGGCCACGCCATGGCCCTGTGGGCCGGCGCCGACATGATCGACATGGAGTGCGTGCAGTTCCACCCCACCGGCATGGTGTGGCCGCTGTCGGTGCGGGGCATCCTGGTCACCGAGGGGGTGCGCGGCGACGGCGGCGTGCTGCGCAACTCCGAGGGCCGCCGCTTCATGTTCGACTACATCCCGGCCATGTTCGCGGCGGAGACCGCCGACTCCGAGGCCGAGGGCGACCGCTGGTACGACGACCACATCAACAACCGCCGGCCGCCGGAGCTGCTGCCGCGCGACGAGGTGGCCCGGTCCATCAACAGCGAGGTGAAGGCCGGCCGGGGCAGCCCCCACGGCGGCGTGTTCCTCGACATCGCCAGCCGCCGCTCCGCCGAGTACATCCGCCGCCGGCTGCCGTCGATGTACCACCAGTTCAAGGAGCTGGCCGGGGTGGACATCACCGCCGAGCCCATGGAAGTGGGCCCGACCTGCCACTACATCATGGGCGGCATCCGGGTCGAGGCCGACACCGCGGCCAGCACGGTCCCCGGCCTGTTCGCCTGCGGCGAGGTCGCCGGCGGCATGCACGGCTCCAACCGCCTCGGCGGCAACTCCCTGTCGGACCTGCTGGTGTTCGGCCGCCGTGCCGGCATGGCCGCGTCCGACTACGCCGAGGGCCGCACGGGCAGCCCGGCGATCGACCGGGCCGAGGCCCAGGCGGTCGTCGCCGAGGCCCTGGCGCCCTTCGGCCGCGACGGCGGCGAGAGCCCGTACGACGTGCACCGTGACCTGCAGGAGACGATGCAGGCACTGGTGGGCATCATCCGCACCGAGTCGGAGCTGCGCCAGGCGGCCGAGGAGCTCGACAAGCTGGGCGAGCGGGCCGACCGCGTCGCGGTGTCGGGCGGCCGGGCCTACAACCCGGGCTGGAACCTCGCCACCGACCTGCCGTCCATGCTCACCGTGTCGCGCCTGGTGGCGACCGGCGCGCTGGAGCGCCGCGAGAGCCGGGGCGGGCACACCCGCGACGACTACCCGAAGCCCGACCCCGAGTTCGGCAAGGTGAACCTGGTGCAGCGGCTCGACGACCAGGGCCGGTTCACCGTCACGCCCGAGCCGCTGCTCCAGATGCCGCCCGAGCTCGCCGCGCTGTTCGAGGAGCCGGCCGCCGGCACGACAGCCGCCCCCGGAAAGGAAGGACACTGATGGCCGACGTGACCATGCGGGTCTGGCGGGGCGACAGCTCCGGCGGGCAGTTCGCCGACTACACCATGCCGGCCGTCGAGGGCGAGGTCGTCCTCGACGTCGTCCACCGCATCCAGGCCGGCCCGGCTCCGGACCTGGCCTGCCGCTGGAACTGCAAGGCCGGCAAGTGCGGCTCGTGCTCGGCCGAGATCAACGGCATGCCCCGGCTCATGTGCATGACCCGCATGGACGAGCTGCCGACCCACGAGCCGATCGTGGTCGCCCCGATGAAGACGTTCCCGATCATCCGGGACCTGGTCACCGACGTGTCGTTCAACTACGTGATGGCCCGCCAGCTGCCGCCGCTCAAGCCCAAGGCGCCCGAGCCCGACGGCACCTACCGGATGCAGCAGGTCGACGTGGAGCGGGGCCAGGAGTTCCGCAAGTGCATCGAGTGCTTCCTCTGCCAGAACGTCTGCCACGTGATCCGTGACCACGAGGAGAACAAGCCCAGCTATGCCGGGCCTCGCATGTTCATCCGGTACATGGAGCTCGAGTCGCACCCGCTCGACACCAACGACCGCCTGGAGCTGCTGCGCCAGCGGATGGGCATCGGGCTGTGCAACATCACCAAGTGCTGCACCGAGGTGTGCCCCGAGCACATCAAGATCACCGACAACGCCATCATCCCGCTGAAGGAACGGGTCGTGAGCAGCTCCTACGACCCCATCGCCTGGCTCGGCCGCAAGATCCTGCGCCGCACCAAGCGCAGCGCGGGGGAGGCGGCCCAGGACGCGCCGGCCTTCACCGCGCCCACCTCCGAGGACCGGCTGGAGCGCCAGGCGGTCCCGGTGGCGGTCGCGCCTGCGACGGCGGGCGGGACGCCGGGCGCCCCTGCCCCCTCCGCGCCGGACGTCCCACCCACAGCGCCCGCCGCCGACGCCTGAGCCCGGTCCGGTGCCGGCGTTCCTGAGCCCGGAGTGGGTGGCGGCGTTCAACGAGGCCGTCAGCGGCGCAAAGGTGCCCGAGCCCGGCCCCGACGCCGCGCTGGCCGCCCGGTCGGGCCGCTTCACCGTGTGCCAGACGGTCACCGGCGGTCCCGCCGGCGACGTGAGCACCACGCTCGTCGTCGACGGGTCCCGCGTCGCGATGCAGCTCGGCACCAACGGCCAGGCCGACGTGGCCGTCCGCCTGGCGTGGGACGACGCCGTGTCGCTGTCCCGGGGCACGCTGTCGCCGACCGACGCGCTGGCCGGCGGTCTCATCAAGGTCCGCGGCGACCTCGGCGTGCTGGTCGCCGGCCAGGCCGTGCTGGCCGCCCTGCAGGAGCACCTGGCGCCGCTGCACGGGGACACCACCTACTGAGCGGCCGCGGGCGCCCGCAGCCGGCGGCCGGTGTGGCGCCGGGCCCGGGGCGGCGAGAACGGAGCCGGTCGGCCCGTCGGCCACCGGCCGAGCAGAGGGAGGCGGACATGGAGGTGCTCGCGTCACGGCTGCTGCTGCGGCCCCGGGACCTGGAGCGCTCCCTCGCGTTCTACCGCGACGCGCTGGGGCTGCCCGTCTACCGGGAGTTCGGTGCCGGCAGGCAGTACGGCGTCGTGTTCTTCACCGGCGGCGGGTACCTGGAGGTGGCGGGCGAGCTCGGCGGCGGTGCCACGGCCGCGCACGGCAACGGCCCCGGTGCAGGGCCGGGCGGCGAGCCGGCGGCGGCAGGCGGCCACGCCACCGCAGGGGCCGCCGGCGGGCCGATGCTGTGGCTGCAGGTGCGCGATGCCCCGGCGGAGCTGGCGCGGCTGGCCGCAGCCGGCGTCCCCGCCGTCCGCGAGGCCCGGCGCGAGCCCTGGGGGCTCGTCGAGGGCTGGATCGAGGACCCCGACGGCATGCGGATCTGCGTCGTCGAGGTGCCCGAGGACCACCCGATCCGGCGGCGGGTCGACTGAGCCGGCCCGCCGCCGGCCACGACCCACAGCTGCCGAGGCCCGGACCGTCGCCGGCGGCCGAGCCGGCACCCCCGGGGCGCTCGCCGCCCGGGGCTGGTCCGGGTGGGCGGCAGGTAGTCTTCGATGCCGTGTTCGAACCGCTGCCCGACAAGCCGGACCACCAGGCCATCGAGCTGGCGGTGCTCCAGTGGTGGGCCGACCGCGACGTCTTCGCCCGGCTTCGGGCCCAGAACGCGTCGGGACCGCGCTTCAGCTTCGTCGACGGTCCCGTGACGGCCAACAAGACGCTCGGCGTCCACACCGCCTGGGGGCGCACGCTGAAGGACGTGTTCCAGCGCTACAAGGCGATGCGCGGCTTCCACCAGCGCTACCAGAACGGCTTCGACTGCCAGGGCCTGTGGATCGAGGTGGGCGTGGAGCGCGAGCTCGGGCTCGACTCCAAGCGCGAGATCGAGGCGTACGGCCTGGCCGAGTTCGCGGCGAAGTGCCGCGACGTGGTGGTGTGGTCCGCCGGGGCGCTGACCGAGGGGTCGGTCCGCCTCGGCATGTGGATGGACTGGGAGAACAGCTACTACACGTTCTCCGACACCAACATCGAGTACATCTGGCGCTTCCTCGCCATCGTCGCCGGGCGCGGCTGGCTCTACCAGGGCAACCGGCCCACGGAGTGGTGCCCGCGCTGCGGCACGTCGATCTCGGCGCACGAGCTGGCCGGCAGCTACGTGGACCGCGACGACCCGTCGCTGTCGGTGCGGTTCCCCCTGCTGGACCGCCCGGGCGAGCACCTGGTCATCTGGACCACCACGCCGTGGACCCTGCCGGCCAACGTGGCCGTCGCCGTCAACCCGGGCGCCCGTTACGCCCGGCGCGGCGGCGACTGGATGGCGGTGGCGCGCGCCGGCGAGGGTCCGTTCGACGAGGAGCTGCCCGGCTCGGCCCTGGTCGGCTGGCGCTACGAGGGCCCGTTCGACGCGGTGGGACCGGGCGGCCAGGTCGCCCACCGCGTCGTCGCCTGGGACGAGGTCTCGCTCGAGGAGGGCACCGGCCTGGTGCACATCGCCCCGGGCTGCGGCGCCGAGGACTTCGCCCTGGGCAGGGAGGAGGGCCTGGCCGTCCTCAGCCCGGTCGACGAGAGCGGCCGGTTCGTCGACGGCTACGGGTGGCTCACCGGCCACTCCACCGACGAGGCCCGCCGGCTCGTCGTCGACGACCTGCGCGAGCGGGGCCTGCTGGTGCACGCCGGCACCATCCACCACCGGTTCCCCGAGTGCTGGCGCTGCCACACGCCGCTCATCTTCCGCCTGTCGGACGACTGGTTCATCGCCGTCGACGGGATCCGCGACGACATGCGCCGGGCCAACGACGAGGTGGAGTGGGTGCCCGCCTACATGGGCAAGCGGATGGACGACTGGCTGGTCAACATGACCGACTGGAACATCTCGCGGCGGCGCTACTACGGCATGCCCCTGCCCTTCTACCCGTGCGCGTGCGGGCACCTCACCGTGGTGCCGTCGCGCGACGAGCTGGTCGAGCGGGCCGTCGACCCCGTCACCGACCTGCCGGAGCTGCGCCGGCCGTGGATCGACGCGGTGCGCATCCGCTGCGCGGCGTGCGGCGAGCCGGTCAGCCGCGTCCTCGAGGTCGGCGACGTGTGGCTCGACGCCGGCATCGTCCCGTTCTCCACGCTCGGCTGGCAGAACCCCGAGCGGGTGCCGGGCGGCTCGGGCACCGGCGCGGCGGCCGGCCTCACCACGGCGGACCTGCCGGACCACGCCTACTGGGAGGAGTGGTTCCCCGCCGACCTCGTGTCGGAGATGCGCGAGCAGATCCGGCTGTGGTTCTACTCGCAGCTGTTCATGTCGGTCGCCCTCACGGGCCGCGCCCCGTACCGCCGGGTGCTCGGCTACGAGAAGATGCTGGACGAGCACGGCCTGGCCATGCACGGCTCGCACGGCAACATGATCGCCGTCGAGGACGCCTTCGAGCGCATGGGGGCGGACGTCATGCGCTGGCTGTACTGCATGCAGCCGCCGAACCAGAACCTGCTGTTCGGCTTCTCCCCTGCCCACGAGATCCAGCGCCGGCTGCTGACCCTCTGGAACAGTGCGTCGTTCCTGGTGCAGTACGCCACCATCGCCCAGGTGGCGCCGGACCTGGCCGACCTCGGCCTCGGCGCAGGCGCCGCCGCGGGGGTGACCGGCGCTGCCGGGGAGACCGGCGCTCCGGGCGCCGCCGCTGCGGGGGCAACCGGCGGCCGGGGCG
>JAJZYI010000051.1 GCA_021798135.1 Actinomycetes bacterium
GCAGGGGGCCGGCGCGCGGCTCGCCGCCGGGGCGCCGAACCAGCGGGTGCCGGCGACGTACGCTGCGAGCCACGGCGCGGCCGGCGCCGGGCCGTCGGCCGCGAGGACCTGCGCGTCCTCCACGTCGAGCACCGCCGACCACGCGGCGTCGAGCTCGGCCCGGGCGCGGGCGGCGACGGCCCGCAGGACCCCGCCAGGCGTGCGCTCGCCCATGAGCGCCGCGGCGGTGTCGTAGGCGGACAGCCGGCGGTCGGCGGGAACCGCCGGGAGCATCCGCACCTCCTCGACGGCGACGCCGTCGACCTCGGCGATCTCGTCGAGCAGCAGCGAGACGTGGCGCTCGTCGGCGAGGTCGACCACGAACTCGTCGACCGCCCGCCCGCTGCCCCGGCCGACGATGTCCACGGCGACCACGTCGGCCCGGACGGCGCCGATCCTGCTGGCCACGGCCCCGAGGGCCCCGGGGCGGTCGGGGAGCACCACTCGCAGCAGGAACGTTGCCATGCGGCCAGGGTACGGCAGCGACGTGAACGCGGTGTTTCGTGCACGCGACATGACGGTTACTTCCCGGCTACGCCGGTGGCCGGGACCGGGGCGCACGGCGCCGCGGCCGGGGTGCCGGCAGGCGCCGTGCCCTGGGCGCTCGGGTCGCGTTCGCGAGCGACGGCCCAGGTCACGGCGTCGTGCGTGGCGGCAGGGTGGACGCCCCACCGCGCCAGGTGCCTGGCCACGGCCGGTGCGTCCTCGCCCATGCGCAGCAGGCTGAGCGCGAGCTGGCGGGCGCGGACCCGCGGGTCGGCCGGGCCTGGCGGGGCGGGGGCGGGGCCGGTCGAGGCGTCGGCGGACCGAGGGTCGTCACCGACGGCGGGCACACCAGCGCGTCCCGTCTGCTCCCGGCGGGCGGCGACGGCCAGCTCGTGGCAGTCCTGCAACGAGCTGGGCAGGCGGACGAGGTGGCGGCGGGCGAGGGGCGGCAGGTGGCGGCGCACGGCGAGGGTGTCGCCCACCCGCTCGGCCACGGCGAAGGCGAGGCACCGCTCCAGGGTCCGCTGGAAGGGCGCGTGCCTGCCGGTGCGCCCGCCGAGCCCCAGGGCGGCGGCCGTGTCGTCGAGGTCCAGGTCGAACCCGTCGGGTGCAGCGTCGAGCAGGCCGGCGAGGCGGCGGAGCAGCAGGACGGTCGACGGGCCGAGCACCGGCAACCAGAAGGTCTCCACGTAGGGCGACCTCGGGTCGTGGCCGTGGCGGTCGACGAGCGGGTCGTGCCACGGCACCACGTGGACGCTGTCGGGCCAGGCTGGGCGGCGGGGCCGGGGTGGCCGGTCCGGCTCGACCGGGGCGCCGGGCTCGACAGCGGCGCCGGGGACGACCGGGGCGATGGGGACGGCAGTGGCGGCGAGTGGCAGGTGGTCGGGGCTGGCTCCGCTCGACATGGTGGTGGGCTCCTCGGGGATGGGCGGCGGCGCCGACGACGATGCGGGTGCGACCTTGCTGCCGACCGAGCAGCCGACCTTGCCGACGACCTTGCCGTCGACGGTGCCGGCGAGCTGGCCGCGGGTCGCGTGCCCCGGCGCACCGGCCGGAGCCCGGTCCTGGAGGCCGTCACCACCTGCCCAGGTGCGTGACGCTGTCGATGGTGCGGGGGCTGCGGTCGAGCGACGCTGAGCGGTGGTCGCCGGGCCCGGGCTCGCCGGCCAGGACCGCCCCGGCGTAGCGCCAGCCGGCCGGCACGCCGAGCGCCCGGAGCAGCGCCGCCTCGCCCCGGAAGTTGCCCAGGAAGCACGCGCCGAGGCCGGCGTCGGTGGCGGCGAGGAGCAGGCTCACGACGACGTGGCCGGCGTCGACGAACCAGTAGGGCACCGGCCACGCCGCTGTGGCGCCGGCAGGTGACCGGCCGGTGCGCCCCAGGCCCGACACAGCCTTGTCGGGCTCCGAGTACCGGTCGACGTAGCGGTCCGGGTTGGCCAGCACGACGAGCACGAGCGGGGCGGCCGACAGGCCGGGCCACCGGCGGGACCGCTCCCGCCAGTCGGCGGTGGTGGTGGCGTCCCAGAACGGGGCGATCTCGCCGGGCCCCCGCAGGACGACGGCGGCCCAGCCGTCGGTGTTGCCCGCCGTCGGCGCCCGCACCGCCGTGGCGAGCAGCCGGCGGACGGTGGCGTCGGGGACCGGGCTGCCGGTGAAGCTGCGCACCATCCGCCGTCGCCGCACGACGTCCTCGAACTGCATGGGGGCGGCCTCCCGGGTCGGCGGCACCTGGCGACCACGGCGGCCGCCGGCGAGCATCGACGCTACCGGGGTGCCACCATGGCGGCGTGCGGCGGCGTCACGCCACCCACCCGGCGACCTCGTGTCGTGCGCCGCTGCCGGCGACCTCGTGCCGTGCGCCGCTGCCGGCGACCTCGTGCCGTGCGCCGCTGCCGGCGAGGCCACCACGGAGGGCGAGGATGGAAGCTCTCTGGGTGACGGCGGAGGACATGGTGGGGGATGCGGGAATGCCGACCGATCTGGTAGGGTTTACCGAGCGACACCTGTGCAGTGCGGCCGGGTGCCGACGGACCGACCGGACCGGGCGTCCCCGGGGCGGCGGGACGGGCGGCGCGGCCGGCCGACGAGACAGGGGCCGACGAGACGGAACAGAGAAAGGTCGTGGTCGATGCCCACGCCCCGTGAGCTGCTGAACCAGGCGAAGGCCGAGATCCGCGAGGTCGAGCCGGCCGACGTCGAGCCGCGGCTGCGCGACGTCGTGCTGCTCGACGTGCGCGAGCCCGACGAGTACGAGCAGGGGGCGCTCCCCGGCGCGCTGCACCTGCCCCGCGGCTTCCTGGAGTTCCAGGTCGAGGGCAAGCTGCCCGACAAGCAGCGGCCCGTGGTCGTCTACTGCGCCGGCGGGGCCCGCTCGGCGCTGGCGGCCAAGACCATGCAGGACCTCGGCTACAGCGACGTGACGTCCATGATCGGCGGCTTCAACCGCTGGAAGGACGAGGGCCGGGACTGGGGCACGCCGCGCACGCTCACCGCCGACCAGCGCAACCGCTACCACCGCCACCTGCTGCTGCCCGAGGTCGGCGAGCAGGGCCAGCTCAAGCTGCTCGACGCCAAGGTCCTGCTGCTCGGCGCCGGCGGCCTCGGCTCGCCCGCCGCGCTCTACCTGGCCGCGGCCGGGGTGGGCACCATCGGCATCATCGACATGGACGTGGTCGACGCCTCCAACCTGCAGCGCCAGATCCTCCACAACATGGACCGGATCGGCGACCGCAAGGTCGACTCGGCGAAGAAGACCATCACCGCCATGAACCCCGACGTCGACGTGGTCACCTACGACACGCGCCTGGGGGCCGACAACATCCTGGAGATCATCGACGGCTACGACGTCATCGTCGACGGCACCGACAACTTCCCCACCCGCTACCTGGTGAACGACGCCGCGCTGCTGAAGCGCATCCCGGTGGTGCACGGCTCGATCTTCCGGTTCGAGGGGCAGGTGACGGTGTTCGACCCGTACAACGGGCCGTGCTACCGCTGCATGATCCCTGAGCCGCCGCCCGCCGAGCTGGCCCCCTCGTGCGCCGAGGCCGGCGTCCTCGGCGTGCTGCCCGGCATCGTCGGCTCCGTCCAGGCGCTCGAGGCCATCAAGATCATCCTCGGCCTCGGCGACCCCCTGGTGGGCCGGCTGCTGGCCTACGACGCCCTCGACCAGTCGTTCCGGACGTTCAAGGTGCGCCGCGACCCGCAGTGCCCGGCCTGCGGCGAGCACGCCGGGGAGATCGTCATCGCCGAGTACGACGAGCTCTGCATGCCGCACGCGGTGGCACCCGCCGCCAGCTGAGCCGCGCACGGGCCCGGCCGGTGCGAGCCGGCCGGGCTCGGACCCGGCATCGCCACCGCCGCACCCACCCGCGCACCGGCTCTGCCGGATCCACCCTCGCACCGGCTCTGCGGGGCGCGGCCACCGCACGACGCGGTCCTGACCCAGGCGCGCCGGCACCCGGGCGCGGAGGCACGGGCGCCCGCGTGCCCCAACCGGTTGCGCATGGCGTTGTCGCTCCGTAGGTTGATGCATGGGGTGGCGGTGTGCGGGACCCCAGGGCGGACCGCGCGGGCAGCCATCCATGGTCGTGGGGGTGGCGCCATGGCGGCATGGGCACGGACCGTGGCAGGGCGAGCGGGGAGCCTGGCACACCGGCGTCGCCGCTCCAGGCGCGCGGCGGTCGCCGCGATGGCCGTGTCGGCGCTGGTGCTCGCCGCGTGCCAGATCGACGTGCCGACCGTCGGGTACGACCTGCAGCGCACCGGGTTCGACCCCTTCGAGACCACCATCGGGGTGAGCAACGTCTCCCAGCTCCAGGTGGCCTGGTCGACCCCGGTCGCCCCGAACAACATCGACATGCAGCCCACCGTGGCGCCCGACGTCTCGATACCGTCGCCGACCGGGTCCGGCCCGTCCACCACCGTCAACTTGGTCTTCGTCGGCGACGAGACGGGGCTCTTCGAGGCGGTCAACGCCGACACCGGCGCCGTGGTCTGGCAGCAGCAGCTCGATTCCCACCCGGGCGGGGCGGCCAACCCCAACTGCTCGACCGGCCAGTTCGGCGTCTCCTCGACGCCGGTCATCGACCGGACGACGAACCGCGTCTACGTCGTCGACGGCGACGACGAGCTGCACGCCTTCGACCTCGCGACGGGCGACGAAGTGCCCGGGTGGCCGCTGAACCTGTCGGCGAACACGGCCACCGAGCACGTCTGGAGCGGGCTGACCGAGCTCGGCAGCACGCTCTACGTCGGCATCGCCAGCAACTGCGACGACCCCCCCTACCAGGGTCGGCTGGTGGCGGTCGACACCACCACGGTCAGCGTCACCCACACCTTCCTCGTCGACGGTGCCGGCGGGCCGAGTGGCGGCGGCATCTGGGGCTGGGGCGGAGCCAGCGTCAACGCCGCCGGGACCGACCTCTACGTCGGCACCGGCAACGCCCTCGGCGCCAACAGCGCCGCCGGCTACGCGGACCACGTCGTCGAGCTCTCCGCGTCCGACCTGTCGGTGATCGGGGCCAACGACCCGAACATCCCCCAGGGCGACGAGGACTTCGGCAGCACGCCCGTGCTCTTCCAGCGCAGCGGCTGCCCCGCCCAGCTCGCCGTGGAGAACAAGGACGGGCAGCTCTTCCTGTACGACCAGGGCAACCTCGGCGCGGGGCCCGTCCAGTCCCTGCAGGTCGCCAACGGCGCCAACGGCGACTTCATCGGCGACCCGGCGTGGGACCAGACCACCGACACCCTCTACGTCGCGAACCCGGACTCGTCGGCGACCTATCCCGAGGGCATGGAGGCGTTCACCCTGGGGGCCACCTGCCAGCTGTCCCCGGCCTGGGCCACTGCCCTGGGCACGGGCCCCAGCGTGGTGTCCCCGCCGACGGTGGCGAACGGCGTCGTCTACTTCGCCAACGGCTACGGCGACACCGTCTACGCCCTCGACGCGGCCACGGGCGCGGTCCTGTGGAGCCACACGCTCCCGTACTACACGTTCGCCCCGCCGACCGTCGCCAACGGCTACCTCTACGTCCCCTGCGACAACGGGGACCTCTACGCGTTCTCACTGCCGGCGTCCGCCTCGGGCAGCTCCTCCGGCACGTCCTCGTCGTCCGGCACGTCATAGCGCTCGTGGTAGGCAGCCCGGCGGGCCTCCACCCGGGCTGGCGGGAATCCCCCGCCGGCCCATGGCTCGGCAGCGGCCCGAGCCGGCAGCGGCCCCAGCCGGCAGCGGCCCGAGCCGGCAATGGTCGAGGCCTGGGCGCTCCGTCGTGACGGAGGCTGCGCGTCCCGTAACCTGAGGGGCATGACGACCACCGGCGACGGGAAGGACTCCCGCACCACCGACGGGAAGGACTCCCGCACCACCGACTCGGGCATCGAGATCCGGGAACGGTACGACGCGGCCGACCTGGCCGGCTGGGACCCGGCCACCAGGCTGGGCCGACCCGGCGAGTACCCCTACACCCGCGGCGTGCGCCGCGACATGTACCGAGGCCGGCTGTGGACCATGCGCCAGTACGCCGGCTTCGGCACCGCCGAGGCCACCAACGAGCGGTTCAAGTTCCTGCTCGGGGCGGGGCAGACCGGCCTGTCCTGCGCCTTCGACCTGCCCACCCAGATGGGCTACGACTCCGACCACCCCCGGGCGGAGGGCGAGGTCGGCAAGGTCGGCGTCGCCATCGACTCGCTGGCCGACATGCGGCTGCTGCTCCACGGCCTGCCGCTCGACAAGGTCACCACGTCGATGACCATCAACGCCACCGCCGCCATCCTGCTGCTGCTCTACGAGCTGGTCGCCGAGGAGAACGGCGTGCCCGCCGACCAGCTGGGTGGCACCATCCAGAACGACATCCTGAAGGAGTACGTCGCCCGGGGCACCTACATCTACCCGCCCCGGCCGTCGATGCGGCTCATCACCGACACCTTCGCCTACTGCAACGAGCGCATCCCGGGGTGGAACACCATCTCGATCTCCGGCTACCACATCCGCGAGGCGGGATCGACGGCCGTCCAGGAGATCGCCTTCACCATCGCCAACGGCATCGCCTACGTCGAGGCAGCCGTGGCCGCCGGCCTGGCCGTCGACGCCTTCGCCCCGCGCCTCAGCTTCTTCTGGAACGCCCACAACAACCTGTTCGAGGAGGTGGCGAAGTTCCGGGCCGCACGGCGCATGTGGGCCAGGATCATGACCGAGCGCTTCGGTGCCACCGAAGAGCGGTCCAAGCTGCTGCGGTTCCACACCCAGACCGGCGGGTCCACGCTCACCGCCCAGCAGCCCGAGAACAACATCGTCCGCGTCACCGTCCAGGCCCTGTCGGCCGTCCTCGGCGGCACCCAGAGCCTGCACACCAACGGGTTCGACGAGGCCCTCGGCCTGCCGACGGAGAAGGCGGCCAAGATCGCCCTGCGCACCCAGCAGATCGTCGGGTACGAGTCCGGCGTCGTCGACACCGTCGACCCTCTCGCCGGCTCGTACTTCGTGGAGTCGCTCACCGACGAGGTCGAGGCCCTCGCCTGGGAGTACCTGGAGCGCATCGACGGCATGGGCGGCGCCGTCCCCGCCATCGAGCAGGGCTTCATGCAGGACGAGATCGAGCGGGCCGCCTACACCTACGCCAAGGGCGTCGACAGCGGGGAGAAGGTCGTCGTCGGCGTCAACCGGTTCGTCGACGACGTGGCCGAGCCCGCCGAGGTGTTTCCCATCGACCCCGCCCTGCAGCAGGCCCAGGTGGCGCGCACGCAGCAGGTCCGGGCCCAGCGCGACCAGGGCGCGGTCGACGCCGCGCTGGCCGACGTGGCCGCGGCGGCCCGCGGCACCCAGAACCTGCTGGTGCCCATGCGCGCCGCGCTCAAGGCCATGGCGACGCTCGGCGAGGTGGCCGACGTGCTGCGCGATGCCTTCGGCGTGTACCAGCCCGGGCGGTGACCCCGGACCGGCGGCCCCGACCGGCGCCCCTGGCCGGCACCCGGCCGTTCAGCGCCTGCCGGCCAGCAGGCGATCGCGCACCGGCAGGTCGGTGGCGGCGTCGACGGCGGTGAAGGCCAGGCCGAGCGCCCCGTCGAGCAGGGCGCGCTCGGCGGACGGGCCGACGCAGGCGGCGGCGAAGGCGGGCTGGTGGTTGACGGCACCCCCGGCGTCGACACCGACGAGCGGGTGGATGGTCGGCACGACGAGCGACACGTTGGCCATGTCGGTCGACAGCGACGGTGGCGCCACCCCGGCGTCGTCCGCGTCGTAGCGCCGGCCGAGCGCCTCGGCGTTCGCCCGCCACAGGCGCAGCAGGCCGGCGTCGGGCTCCATGTGGGAGTACGTGGGCGACAGGGCCGTCACCTCGAGGGCGGCGCCGGTGGCGAGCGAGCCCGCCTCGAAGCAGTGCCGCACCCGGGGCCGCAGGGCCTCGAGCCCGTCGAGCGTCGGCGAGCGGAGCATCCACCGGCCGACGGCGTGGCCCGGCACGACGTTGGGCGCCTGGCCGCCGCTGTCGACCACGCCGTGCACCTGGTCGCCCGCCGGCAGGTGCTGGCGGAGCAGGCCGATGGCCACCTGGGCTACGACCATGGCGTCACCGGCGTTGACGCCGCGCTCGGGCGCCGCCGACGCGTGCGCCTCGCGCCCGGTGTAGGCGACCTGCACGTGGTCGACGGCCAGGCACGTGGCCGTCAGCCGGTCCTGGGGCCAGGGGTGGACCATCATCGCCGCGTGGGCGCCGGCGAAGGCGCCGCGGTCGAGGAGCATCACCTTGCCGCCCCCGCCCTCCTCCGCCGGCGTGCCGAGCACCGTCACGGTCATGCCCAGCTCGTCGGCGAGCGGGGCCAGCGCCAGGCCGGCGCCCACCGCCGACGCCGCGATCAGGTTGTGCCCGCACGCGTGGCCGACGCCGGGCAGGGCGTCGTACTCGGCGCAGACGACCACGTGCAGCGGCCCCGACCCCGCCCGCGCCACCAGCGCGGTCGGTAGGCCGAAGACCCCCGTCTCGACGGCGAGGCCGCCCTCGGCGAGCGCAGCGGCCACCAGGGCGGCGGACCGGTGCTCCTCGAACGACAGCTCCGGATCGGCGTGCAGGGCCTCGGCCAGGCGGACGAGGCCGTCCCGAGCGGCGCCGACGGCGGCGCGGGCGCGGGCCTTCGCCGCGACCGCAGCGGCAGGGCCCTCGGCGGCCTCCGCAGGGCCGCCGGCCGCCGACCCCACCGGACCGGCCGGCGGGCCTCCAGCGGGCGGACGGGCCGGCGGGCCTCCAGCGGGCGGACGGGCCGGCGGGCCTCCTGCGGGCGGACGGGCCGGCGGGGGAGCAGCCCCCGGGTCGCCGGAAGCCTGGGGTGGCGTGGGCGTCGTCACCGTCCCATTCGAGCACGGCGACAGCCGCAGGGTGCGCCGACCACCTTTGGCGCCGTGCCGGACGGCCGTCCCGCAGCCGTGGCTGCGGCTGCGTCACAGGAGCCGCCCGGCTGCGGCTGCGTCACAGGAGCCGCCCGGCTGCGGCTGCCGCCCGGAGGCGGCTACTCGATGACGACGAGCACGTCGCCGGCGCCGACCGAGTCCCCGGCGGCCACCTTGACCTCGGTGACCGTGCCGGCCTTCTCCGCGGCGATGGCGTTCTCCATCTTCATGGCCTCGAGCACGCAGACGGTCTGGCCGGCCTCCACGGCGTCGCCCGCCGCCACCAGCACCTTGACGATCGTGCCCTGCATGGGGACGGTGACGGTGCCGGACCCGGCGCCGCCCACCGCCGCCCGGGCCCTGGTGGCGCGGGTGCGGCCCCCGGCGGCGCGGGTTGCCGCGGTGCCGCCCGCAGCCGGCGCCGCCGCGGCCGACTCGGGGAGCCACAGCTTCACCCGGTAGCGGCGCCCGTCGACCTCGGTGGTCACCTCGCGCAGCACGGTGGGCTCCGCCTCGCCCTCCGCTGCCGTCGCCGGCTCCGGGTCGGCCGAGCCGGTGACACCCGACAGGTCCAGGCGCTGCTCCACCCAGTTGGTGGAGTGCTGGCCGGTGGCGAAGTCCTCGTGCTCCAGGATCGCCACCTCGGCGGGGATGGTGGTGGCGATGCCCTCGATCGTCGTCTCGCCCAGGGCCCGCAGCATGCGGCGCCGTGCCGCGTCGCGGTCGGGGGCCCACACGATCAGCTTGGCCACCAGGTTGTCGTAGAACTGGCTGACGGTGTCGCCCGCCTCGTAGCCGCCGTCCAGGCGCACCCCCGGCCCGGCCGGGGCCCGGAAGCGGGTGATGGTGCCGGGGGAGGGCAGGAACCTGCCGCCGGCGGGGTCCTCGGCATTGATCCGCACCTCGATGGCGTGCCCGTCGCGCCGGACGTCGGCCTGGCCGAAGGCGAGCGCCTCGCCGGCGGCCACGCGCAGCTGCTGCTCCACCAGGTCGAGGCCCGTGACCAGCTCGGTCACCGGGTGCTCCACCTGCAGGCGGGTGTTCATCTCCAGGAAGTAGAACTCGCCGTCCTGGTAGAGGAACTCGACCGTGCCGGCGTTGACGTAGCCGCAGGCCCGGGCCACCGTCACCGCCGCCTCGCCCATGGCCCGCCGGACCTCGTCGGGGAAGTTCGGCGCCGGGCTCTCCTCCACCAGCTTCTGGTGGCGGCGCTGGCACGAGCAGTCGCGCTCGCCGAGCCACAGGTCGTTGCCGTGCGTGTCGCAGATGATCTGCATCTCGATGTGGCGCGGCCACGCCAGGTAGCGCTCCAGGTAGATCTCGGGGCGCCCGAACGAGGACTGGGCCTCGCGCTGGGCCGACTCCATGGCCTCGACCACCTCGTCGGGGCCGTGCACGACCTTCATGCCCCGGCCGCCGCCGCCGAAGGCCGCCTTGATGGCCACCGGCCACCCGTGGGTCTCGCCGAACGCCCGGATCTGCTCGGGGTCGGTGACCGGCTCGGTCTGGCCGGGCACGCCCGACACGCCCGCCGCCTCGGCAGCGCGCCGCGAGCTGATCTTGTCCCCCATGACCTCGATGGCCTCGGGGGGCGGCCCGATGAACGTCACGCCCTCGGAGGTGATCGCCCGGGCGAAGTCGGCGTTCTCGGAGAAGAAGCCGTAGCCCGGGTGGACCGCGCTGGCGCCGCTGCGGCGGATGGCGTCGACGATGGCCTCGGTGTTCAGGTAGCTCTCGGCGGCGCTCTGGCCGCCCAGGGCGTAGGCCTCGTCGGCCAGGCGGACGTGCAGGGCCTCGCGATCGAGCTCCGAGTAGACGGCGACCGTTCCGATCCCCAGCTCACGGCAGGTGCGGATCACCCGCACGGCGATCTCGCCCCGGTTGGCGATCAGAACCTTGTCGAACACGGTGCTTCCCTTCGTCGTCACGGTGGTCGTTCGGTGGCCGTGCCGCCGGCGGTGGGGCGGCACGGAGGAGCAGGTCCGGCCGGCCTGGACGGGGACGCGCCGCGTCCAGGTCCGGGGGCCCGGCCACACAGCCTGGCACGAGCCGTACAGTTCCCGCCATGTCCGCCCCCGATCCTCCGCCGCGCTGGCCCCGGGACGTGCCCGGGACACGGTTCACCGACGTCCGCCACCTGGCGGCCGTCGACTCGACCAACCGGGTCGTCCTGGAGGAGGCCGCCGCCGGCGCCGGCGAGGGCCTCGTCGTCGTCGCCGACCACCAGAGCGCCGGGCGCGGGCGCCTCGACCGGCGGTGGGAGGCCCCGCCGGGGACCAACCTGCTCGTGTCCGTCCTGCTCAGGCCGGACCTGCCGCTCACCGCGCTCCACCGCTGCGCGACGGCGGTGGCGCTCGCCGCAGCCGAAGCCTGCTCGTCGGTGGCCGGCCTGGCCGTCGGCTGCAAGTGGCCGAACGACCTGGTGGTCGGCGACCGCAAGCTCGCCGGCCTGCTGGCCGAGACCGTCCAGGGGCCCGTGACCGGGCGGCCGCCGGCACCGGCACCGGCGGCGGCCGGAGCCCGGGCGGCGGGCAGCGGGGCCGGCTGGGGCCCGGTCGCCGTGGTGGTCGGCGTGGGCCTGAACGTCGACTGGCCCGGCCCCGGCGACGAGGTCCCTCCCGACCTGCAGGGCCGGGCGACGTCGATCCGGGCGGAGACGGGCCGGCGCGTGGACCGCCCCGCGCTGCTGCAGGCCCTGCTGGTCGACCTGCACGGCCGGCTCCTCGACCTGCAGGCACCCGGTGGTGCGTCACGGCTGGCCGCCGCGTACCGGGAGCGGTGCGCCACCCTGGGGCGTCGCGTCGTGGTCGAGACGGCGCGGGCCACGGTGGTGGGGACGGCGGAGGCGGTGGACGACGACGGTGCGCTCGTGGTGGTCGGCGACGACGGCGCCCGGCACGTCGTGGTGGTCGGCGACGTGGTGCACCTGCGGCCCGAGGACGACGGCTCGGCGGCGCCCGGCACGTGAGCGGGCGGGCGCCGGGACCCGTCTACGATGGCCGCCCATGAAGCTGCTGGTGACGGGCGGAGCCGGGTTCATCGGCTCGAACTTCGTGCGCTACTGGGTGGAGCGCCACCCCGGGGACACCGTGGTGGCGTACGACGCGCTGACCTACGCCGGCAACCCGGCGAACCTGGCCGACCTGGGGGACCGCGCCGCCCTGGTGCAGGGCGACGTCTGCGACCCCGAGGCGGCGCGCCGTGCCGTGGAGGACCACGGCGTCGACACCATCGTCCACTTCGCCGCCGAGTCCCACAACAGCCTGGCCGTGCTCGACCCGGCCCGCTTCTTCCGCACCAACGTGCTGGGCACCCAGACCATGCTGGACGTGGCCCGCCAGCTGGAGCTCCCCCGGTTCCACCACATCTCCACCTGCGAGGTCTACGGCGACCTGCCGCTCGACACCGACGAGGCCTTCACCGAGCAGCACCCCTACCGGCCCCGCACGCCCTACAACGCCTCCAAGGCGGGCGCCGACCACGCCGTGCGGGCCTACGTGGAGACCTACGGGCTGCCGGCCACCATCACCAACTGCGCCAACAACTACGGGCCCTACCAGTTCCCGGAGAAGGTCATCCCGCTCTTCACGGCGAACGCGCTCGACGACCGCCCCCTGCCGCTGTACGCGTCGACCCAGAACCGCCGCGAGTGGCTGCACGTCGTCGACCACTGCCGGGCCATCGAGGCGGTGCTCGAGCGCGGCAGGATCGGCGAGACGTACCACGTCGGCAGCGGCTTCGAGGCGAGCATCCAGGAGATCGCCGACGCCGTGCTCGACGCCCTGGGCAAGCCCCGGTCGCTGCAGACGATCGTGCCCGACCGCCCCGGCCACGACCGGCGCTACCTGCTCGACTGCACGAAGATCCGCGACGAGCTGGGCTGGGAGCCGACGGTCGGGTTCGCCGAGGGGCTCGCCGAGACCGTCGCCTGGTACGCGGCCAACCGGGACTGGTGGGAGCCGCTGCGCGACCGGGCACCGGTGGTGGAGACGGCCTGGTCGGTGGCACCGGCACGGGGCTGACGGCGCCGTGCGGGTCGTCGTCACCGGCGCGGCCGGCCAGCTCGGGCGCGACCTGGTCGACGTGCTGTCGGGCCGGGTCCCCGCCGGCGGGGCGGACGGCACGGGGGGCGGGGTCCTGGCCGGCGTGGCGTGGCCCGGCGGCCGCCGCCCGGGCTCCGGCCTGGAGGTGCTCGGCACCGACCTGCCCGAGCTCGACCTGACCGACCGAGCCGCGGTGCACGCGTACGTCCGCGCTGCCCGTCCGGACGCCGTCGTGCACGGCGCGGCGTGGACGGCCGTCGACGCCTGCGAGTCGGACCCGGACCGCGCCTTCGCCGCCAACGCCCTGGCCACCAGGCACGTGGTGGAGGCGGCCTCCGCCGTCGGCGCCCACGTCCTGTACGTCTCCACCGACTACGTGTTCGACGGCACGGCCGAGCGCCCGTACGTCGAGTGGGACCGGCCCCGGCCCGTGTCGGTGTACGGCCGATCCAAGCTCGGGGGCGAGCTCGAGGTCGGCCCGGCCGGCACGGTCGTCCGCACCTCGTGGGTCTGCGGCTACCACGGCGCCAACATGGTGAAGACCGTGCTGCGACTGGCCGCCGCGCCGGGGCCGCTGCGCTTCGTGGACGACCAGCACGGCTCGCCGACTTTCACGGCGGACCTGGCCGCGGCGATCGCCCGCCTGGTCGCCGAGCGGCGGCCCGGCACGTTCCACGTCACCAACGGCGGCGCCACCACGTGGTTCGCCTTCGCGCAGGCGGTGCTGGCGGCTGCGGGCCACGACCCGGCGCGCGTGGAGCCGATCGCCACCGCTGCGCTCGACCCGCCGCGGCCGGCGCCCCGGCCGGCCAACTCGGTCCTCGACAACGCCGCCTGGCGCCTGTCGGGCCTGCCGCCCATGCCGGCATGGACCGACGCGCTCGCCCGGCTGGTCGCCGCCCTGGGCGCCCCGGGCGCGGACCCTGCAGGCTCGGGCGCGCCGGCTGGGCCCGGGGCGAG
>JAJZYI010000052.1 GCA_021798135.1 Actinomycetes bacterium
GCCGCGCAGCTGCTGGCCGCCGCCGGAGCGCCCGCCGCGGCTCCCGAGGGCCCGGCACCGCACCTGGCCTGGCGGTTCAGCGGGCGCTGGTGGGCCCGGCCGACCGTGGCCCGTCGCGACCGGCCCTGGGCGGGCCGCCTGCCCTAGGTCCTGTCTCCTCCGGCGCGCCCCCTGCCGGTGCGCCTGCCCGGGTCCCGCGTGCGCCGGTGCGCCTGCCTGGGTCCCACGTGCGCCGGCTCGCCCGGCCGGGTTGCCGCCCGCGACGGTGCGCCTGCCCCAGGATGCCGCCGGGGTCCCGGGGTCCCGGGGCGCCGTGCGCCCCCGCCCGGGCTCGGCGAGGATGGCAGCAGGGCGAGCGTTCGCCGTCGGGCCGGGTGGCGGCGCCGCCGACGGCACAGGGAGGTCGTGACGTGGGCGAGAGCGACGAGCTGGCACGCATCACCGAGCTGGTGGAAGAGGAACGTCGGCTGCGCGCCCACGCGGCGGGCGGCCAGCCACTGTCGGACGACGACCGGGCACGGTTGGTCGAGGTGGGGGCCCACCTCGACCAGTGCTGGGACCTGCTGCGCCAGCGGCGGGCCCGCGAGGAGTTCGGGGCCGACCCCGAGCAGGCGGCCCTGCGCACCGTCGAGGAGGTCGAGCACTACCAGCAGTGAGCGGGGTGCCGGGGCCGCGCCGGGGGCGGCACCCGCGGCCCTCACCGGCCACACAGCCCTTGCCGGCCCACAGCCTTTGCCGGCCCACAGCCTTTGGCGCTACGCGCAGGTCGTGGTCTGGACGTTCGGCTGCCCGACGGGCCGGTAGGGGTCGGGGCTGGGCTTGCCGGCGAACCGGTCGGCGATCCAGTGCACCATGTCGGCGGTCGATACCGGGATGACGCCGGTGTGGCTGCGTCCCGGGTAGATCCACCGCTCCAGGTCCTGGCCCCTGCCGCACAGCTGCTTGGCGAGGAGCTGCGTGGAGGCGACCGGGATCTGCTCGTCGGCGCCTCCCTGGATGATGAGCAGCGGCACGTTGTTCGCAGGCAGGTTGGCGGGGTCGTTGGCCTCGATCAGCTGCTTCCAGCTCGGGACGTCGAACGGGTTGGCCTTCACCAGCTGCTGCAGCGTGTACTTGTCGAGCTTCGACTCGAGCGTGTTGAAGCAGCCCGAGCGCAGCACGGGCAGCAGCTTCTCCGCCTGCGGCGACAGGACCGACCCGAGGGGCGCCTTGGCGTTGCCGTAGGCGGCGTTGAACCCGGCGGCCGCCATGAACAGGTAGAAGCGGTAGGGGCTGGTCTTCAGGAAGTCGTAGATGAAGGCGAACTGCGAGGGCGGGGCGCCGGCGACGGTGCCCACGAGGTGGAGCTGCGGGGCATAGGTGGGGCCGATGTGCCACGCGAACATGGCCGTCTGGCCGCCCTCCGAATGCCCCCACACCAGGTACTTGGTGCTGGCGTGCACAGGCATGCTCTGCACGGCCCGGACGATGTCGACCGTGTCGCGCGCGGCCAGCGTGCCGACCAGGTAGGCGAGCAGGCCCGGGGGCGTGCCCTCGCCCTGGTAGTCGCTGGCGGTGACCAGCCAGCCCTTCTGCAGGAGGGCGTTGATCGACGGCACGGCGGTGGACGGGTCCAGGGACGGGGCGCACGCGTTGGTCATGCCGTTGGTCCCGTGGGCCCAGCTGACGACGTCGTAGCCGCCGGCGGGCGGTGCGGAGCGGGGCACGAACACCAGGCCGGTGACCGGGACGGACGCGTTCTGCTCGCTGCTCGACACGTACATGATCCGGTACGCCGTGCCGTCCACGCCGGGGGCGGCGACCTTCTCGTACTTGAGGAGCGTGCCCGGCGGGTCGCTCCTCACCCCGTTGGGGATGGCGTAGAAGGACGGCATGCCGGCGGGGGCGGCCGCGGCCACCATGGTGTTGGACGCGGTGCACGCGGTCGCCACCAGCCCGAGGGCCGTGGCCATCGCGGTCAGCCGAAGTGCCAGCCCGACCCTCGTCATGTCGTCCCGTCCTCCCTCCGGCGCCAGCCGACGCTCGTGCGGCACCGCGCCGCACGGTGGCGCCCGTGCACGACGGTCGCCGGCTGCCGGCGGGGACCCGGCCGTGCCGTGCCCCCGCCCGCGCCTGGCGTCGCCCGCCGGCGTGTGCGCTGCTGCAGCACCATAGCCAACGGCGGCTGCGGGCAAGGAATCAGGGCGGGCGGGGCACGGCCCGAGGGAGGTGCTGGCCGCGGAGCCGGTCAGCCGGGCGGCGCCCGTGCCCGTGCAGCGCCTCGACGGCGCCCGTGCCCGTGCGGCGCTGCCGGTCAGCCGGGCGGCGCCTCCACGGCGCGCCGCACCACGCCGTCCCCGGTGCCGATGATGACGAGCGAGGTCAGCTCCGGCGGGAAGAGGCCGTGGGAGACGAGCCCGGGCTCGGCGTCGAGCCGGCGGGCCAGCTCGCCCGGCGAGGCTCCGGGCCCGCCGTCGGGCCACAGGTCGGCCAGCACCCCACCGTCGGGCGTCGGCGGCGCGTCGCGGCGGCGCACCCGGCCGAGGTCACCGAGCGAGCGCAGGGTGGCGTCGACGCCGAAGGCGGCCAGCTCGAGCGGCACCGGGCCCTGCAGCACGGGGCGGAGCTTGTCCGAGGACACGATCACCACGAAGGTCCGCGCCGCGGCGGCGACGATCTTCTCCCGTGTTTGGGCTCCGCCGCCGCCCTTCACGAGCCACCCGCGGTCGTCGACCTCGTCGGCACCGTCGATGGCGATGTCGATGCGGTCGATCCCCTCGAAGGGCCTGACGTCGAGCCCCAGTGCGGTGGCCGCCGCCCCGGTCGCCGGCGACGTGGCCACGCACACCACGTCGAGCGACCGGCGGGCCAGCGCCGGCAGCAGCAGGGCCGCCGTCGAGCCGGTCCCCAGGCCCACGACGGCGCCCGGCTGGACCAGCGTGGCGGCCGCCTCGGCGGCCAGGCGCTTCTCGTGCTCGTTGTGGCCGGGGGCGGTGCTCCCAGGCGTTGCGGTGGTCCCCGGCATGGCGGCGCTCCCAGGCTGGCGGTCCTTCGTGCGCCCGCGGTCCCCGGCGGGCCGGCTGGTGCGGGGCCCGGGCCCCGGCTCCCGGCCCGTGCCGCACGGCCGTGCTGGCGGGAACCTGGCGCGGGACGGATCATGGCAGGTGGGAGGCCCGGCGTCAGGTCGAACGGGCGTCCTCGGTGGCCGTGGGCGGGTGCGCAGGCGGGCGAGGGCGGTCCGGGCGCCGGGCCGGCCGGCCCGTTTCAGTGGCAGTTGGTGTGCCAACATCTGTCGCGGGGTGTGCGGCGGTGCAGCCCGGGACCCCGGGCGCGGCGAGGCGGGTGGGCGCGGCCGGGCGACGCGAGGACGAGGAGGACACCCATGACGACCACGCCCACGCCGGAGCACCCGGTCACCGAGCTCGCCGAGCGCCTGTGGTCGGGCGGCGCGGACCTCACCGGTTCCGACCACCCCGTCCACGCCCAGGGGTACGTCTCGGAGGAGATCGCCGACGGCGTCCTCGTGTACCTCAGCCTCGCCAGCGCCACGGCCGTGGACACCGGCGACGGCCTGGTGCTGCTCGACGCCGGCGGCCCCTTCGACATCCAGGCGCTCCACGACCACGTCCGTCGCTGGCGTCCGGACGACCGCCTGGCCGCGGCGGTGTTCTCGCACCACCACATCGACCACGTGTTCGGCACCGCCCGGTTCGAGGCGGAGGCGCGCGAGCGCCGGTGGCCGGCGCCGCTCGTCTACGGGCACCGGGGGCTCGACGCCAACTTCGACCGGTACCTCAGGACGCGGGGCCTCAACCGGGCCGTCAACGCCCGCCAGTTCGCCATCGAGGCGGAGGGCTTCGCCTGGCCGGAGCACTGGCGGCGGCCCGACGTCACCTACGACCGCTCGCTGCGGCTCACGCAGGGGCGGCTCACCTTCGAGCTGCGCCACGCCCGCGGCGAGACCGACGACGCCACGTGGACCTGGGTGCCCGAGCTGCGCCTGCTGCACCCGGGCGACCTCTTCATCTGGGCCGTGCCCAACGCCGGCAACCCCCAGAAGGTGCAGCGCTACGCCGGCGAGTGGGCGGCGGCGCTGCGGGAGATGGCCGCCCTGGGCGCCGAGATCATGGTGGCGGGCCACGGCGTGCCGATCCTCGGCGCCGAGCGCGTCCGCCAGGCCCTGTCCGACACCGCCGCCCTGCTCGAGTCGCTCGAGGGGCAGACCCTCGCCCTCATGAACCGGGGTCTGCGCCTCGACCAGGTGCTGCACGAGGTGACCGTGCCAGCCGAGCTGGCCGACCGCCCGTACCTGCAGCCGGTCTACGACCACCCGCAGTTCGTGGTGCGCAACATCTGGCGCCTCTACGGCGGGTGGTACGACGGGGATCCCGACCAGCTCCTCCCCGCGCCGCGCCGGCAGCAGGCCCGGGAGTGGGTGGCCCTGGCCGGCGGCGCCGCCGCCGTCCTGGCGCGGGCGCGGGCGCTGGCGGACGGCGGCGACCTGCGGATGGCCGCGCACCTGGTCGAGACGGCCATGCTCGCCGATCCCGGCGACGCCGCCGCGCACGAGCTGCGGGCCGAGGTCTACGCGGCGCGGGCCGCTGCCGAGCGGTCCTCGATGGCGTCCAACCTGTTCGCCCACGCCGCGGCGGCCAGCCACCGCGGCCGGCGGGACCTGGCCGAGGAGCCCTGAACCGGCCGGCGGGACCTGGCCGGGGAGCCCTGAACCGGCCGGCGGGACCTGGCCGGAGAGCCTGAGCCGGCCGGCGGGACCTGGCCGGGGAGCCCTGAACCGGCCGGCGGGACCTGGCCGGGGAGCCCGAGCCGCTCTCGTCGGCTCCGCCGGCCGGGCTACTTGACGGCCAGCAGGTCGACCACGAAGACGAGCGTCTCGTTGGGGCCGACGGCCTGGCTGCCGCCCGCACCGGTCGGGGTGCCCGAGGAGCCGTAGCCGAGCGCGGGCGGGATCACGATCTCGCGCCGCCCCCCGACGTGCATGCCGGTGATGCCCTTGGCGAAGCCGGGGATGACGCCGCTGAGCGGGAAGGTGGCGGGCGCGTGGCGCGCCCAGCTCGAGTCGAAGACCTTGCCGGTGGCGTAGTCGGCCCCCACGTACTGGATCTCCACGGTGCTGGTGGCCGTGGCCAGGGCGCCGGTGCCGACGACCAGGTCCCGGGTGGCGAGCGACGTGGGTGCCGGCCCGGTGCCGGCGGCGATCACCGGCGCGACCTTCAGGTTGGTGGCGTTGCCAACGGCCGGCAGCGTCGTGGCCGACGAGGTCGTGCCCGACGACGCGGCCCCCGAGGACGTGGCCGCCGAGGAACCGGCGGTGGACGCGGTCGACGAGCCCGCAGCGGACGACGCCGGGCTCGAAGCCGACGACGACGGTGCGCTCGACGACGAGGCGGCCGAGGTGCACGCCGCCAGTGCGAGGGCGCAGGCGCCGCTCACCGCCAGCGAGCCGGCCAGGCGCCACCGTGGTCCTGGGCGACCTCGTCGACCTGCCTGCCCTGGCCGTGCGGCGGCGTGGCGGGTGGTCGCGCGGGAGGCGCCGGAGGGCCGGCCGGCGGGGGGAACGGCACCGCCCGCAGCCGACGGCCCGGCGGTCCTTTCGAGGATGCTGTCGTGCACGGGGGGACGATAGACGATGCCGGCGCCGGGCCAGGTGCGTCACCGCCGCCGGACGCGAACCCCGGCGTGTGCGCGGCCCGGTGCCGGTCGGGTCCCGGTGCCGGTCAGGCCCCGGCGCCCCGGTGCCGCTCGGCCAGCGTCACGAGCTCCCCGACGATGCGCGACAGCTCGAAGTCCTTGGGCGTGTAGACGGCGGCGACGCCCTTGCCCCGCAGCACCTCGGCGTCGTCCGCGGGGATGATGCCGCCGACGACCACCGGGGCGTCGACGCCGCTGGCCCGCAGCCGGTCGACGACCTCGGGGACGAGCTCCAGGTGGCTGCCCGACAGGATCGAGATGCCGACGACGTCGACGTCCTCGTCGCGAGCGGCGGCAGCGATCTGCTCCGGGGTGAGGCGGATGCCCTGGTACACGACTTCGAACCCGGCGTCCCGGGCGGCGACGGCGATCTGCTCGGCGCCGTTGGAGTGCCCGTCGAGCCCGGGCTTCGCCACGAGCAGCCGGGGTGGCGCGCCGGTGCGCTCGGCGAGGGCCTTGGACCGGGCGACCGTGGCCGCCAGCTCGCTGCCGCGGTGGCCGACACCGCCGCCCACGCCGGTGGGCGCCCGGTACTCGCCGAAGACGTCGCGCAGCGTGTCGGCCCACTCGCCGGTGGTGCCGCCGGCGAGGGCGAGGGCGATGGTCGCCGGCATGACGTTCGTGGCCGGGTCGGCGGCCGAGCGCCGCAGGTCGTGGAGCGCGCGGCGCACGGCGGCGCCGTCGCGCCCGGCCCGCCAGCGCTCCAGGTCGGCGCGCTGCTCGGCCTCGACGGCCGGGTCGACCTTCATGATCGCCGGGCTGTCGGCGTCGCTGGAGGCCAGCGGCGAGGGCTCGGTGGTGGTGAAGCAGTTGACCCCGACGACCTTGAGGTCCCCGGACTCGATGCGGCGCACCCGCTCGGCCTGGCTCGCCACCAGGCGGCGCTTCAGCTCCTCGACGGCGCCGAAGGCGCCGCCGAGGTCGAGCACCTCGGCGAGCTCGGCCCAGGCCGCGTCGGCCAGCTCCGCGGTGCGGGCCTCGACGACGTGGGAGCCGTCGAGGATGTCGTCGTACTCGAGCAGGTCGGTCTCGTAGGCCAGCACCTGCTGGATCCGCAGCGACCACTGCTGGTCCCACGGGCGGGGGAGGCCCAGCGCCTCGTTCCATGCGGGGAGCTGGATGGCGCGCGCCCGGGCGCGCTTGGACAGCGTGACGCCCAGCGCCTCGAGCACGATGCGCTGCACGTTGTTCTCCGGCTGGGACTCGGTCAGGCCGAGGGAGTTGACCTGCACGCCGTAGCGGAAGCGCCGCAGCTTCGGGTCGGCGACGCCGTAGCGCTCGGCGCAGATGCGGTCCCACAGGCCGGCGAAGGCCCGGAGCTTGCAGGTCTCCTCGACGAAGCGGATGCCGGCGTTCACGAAGAACGAGATGCGGCCGACGACCGCCGGCAGCTCGTCCGGCGCGACCTTCCCCGACTCGCGCACGGCGTCGAGGACGCCGATGGCGGTGGCCAGCGCGAAGGCGATCTCCTGGACGGGCGTGGCCCCGGCCTCCTGCAGGTGGTAGCTGCAGACGTTGATGGGGTTCCACTTCGGCACGTGCCGCACCGTGTGGGCCACCATGTCGACGATGAGGCGGCGGCTGGGCTCCGGCGGGAAGATGTACGTCCCGCGCGACAGGTACTCCTTGACGATGTCGTTCTGCGTGGTCCCCTGCAGCACGGCGGGGTCCACGCCGGTGCGCTCGGCGTGGGCGACGTAGAGGCCGAGCAGCCACGCCGCGGTGGCGTTGATCGTCATGGAGGTGTTCATGTCACCCACGGGGATGCCGTCCATCAGCTCGGCCATGTGGCCGAGGTGGGCGACGGGGACGCCGACCTTGCCGACCTCGCCGGCGGCCTGCGGGGCGTCGGGGTCGTAGCCGGTCTGCGTCGGGAGGTCGAAGGCGATCGACAGCCCCGTCTGGCCCTTGGCCAGGTTGCTCCGGTAGAGGGCGTTGGACGCACGGGCCGAGGAGTGGCCCGAGTACGTCCGCATCACCCAGGGCTTGTCACGTCTGGCAGAGGGGTCCACGCGCACGTCTCCATTCTCGCCCAGACCGGCACCGGCCGCGGACGGGCCGCCTGTGGCGGTGCCGCGACCGCGCCCGGTCACGGCCGATCGCACCGCTGCCGCGCTGGCGGGTGCGGGCACGCCGGACGCCGTTCCCGGCCGCCGTGCCCGGGTGCCCGCTTCCGGTGCAGCCGACGAGTGGCCCGGGTGCGAGCACTGGCGCCGGCCTTCCGCCGGCAGCCGTGGCCGTCGATCTGGCAGCCGTGGCCGTCGGCCGTCGAGCCGTCGAGCCGTCGAGCCGAGAGCCTACTTGCGGTAGTCGTAGAAGCCGCGACCGGACTTCCGGCCGAGCTGCTCGGCGGTGACCATCCGGCGCAGCAGCGGGACGGCGGCGTAGTTCGGGTCGCGGAACTCGTCGTACAGGGCGTCGAGGATGGCCAGGCTCGTGTCGAGGCCGACCAGGTCGAGCAGGGCGAACGGGCCCATGGGGAACCCGCAGCCGCCCTTCATCGCCGTGTCGATGTCCTCCATCGTCGCCACGCCCTGCTCCAGCAGGCGCACGGCGTTGTTCAGGTAGGGGAACAGCAGGGCGTTCACGATGAACCCGGCCTGGTCCTTCACGTCGACCGGGGTCTTGCCGCAGGCCTCGGCGAAGGCACGGACCGCCGCCATCGTGTCGTCGCTGGCGGTGAGCGGCCGGACGAGCTCCACCAGGGACATGACCGGCGCGGGGTTGAAGAAGTGGACGCCGCAGACCTTGTCGGGCCGGCCCGTCTCCATGGCCAGCTCCACCACCGGCAGCGTGGACGTGTTGGTGGCCAGGATGGTCTGGTCCCCGCAGATCCGGTCGAGCTCGCTGAACAGGTGCTTCTTGACCGCCAGGTCCTCCACGACGGACTCGAGCACGAGGTCACAGGTGGCGACCTCGCCGAGGTCCGACACGGCCCGGACCCTGCTGAGCGCCGCGTCACGGTCCTCGGCAGCGAGCTTGCCCTTGTCGACCTGGCGGTTCAGGGACTTCTCCATGCCGGCGAGCATCGCGTCGGCCGTGGCCTGGGCCCGCGACCGCAGCACCACCTCGAAGCCGTTGACGGCGGCGGTCTCCGCGATGCCGGCGCCCATGATCCCCGAACCAACGATTCCCACGCGCTTGATCGACATGGACACCAATGTTACCGCGCAGTCAGCGTTCGAGCCCGGCGACGCGGAGCGGTCGGCGGCCGCCGGGCCGGATCAGCCCGCGTGCAGGTCGCCCAGCAGCCGCCGGGCGGTGCGCGTGGCCGCCGCGAGGACGACGGTCGGCGCCAGGCGGTACCCGCGCCAGGCGTTGCGGGCGACGGACGGAGCGACCACGAGGGCGCGGTTGCGGGCGACGCCGTCCAGGGCGTCCCGGGCCAGGGCGTCGGGCGTGTAGAGGCCACCGGGCACGCGGCGGAGCAGCTCCCGGCCCGGGCGCGGGCCCGGCAGGCCCTCGTTCACGTGGTCGAGCAGCGGCGTGTCCACGAAGCCGGGGCACAGCGCGGTGACCCGGACCCCGTTGCAGGCGGCCTCGGCCCGCAGGCTGATGCTCAGGCCCACCACGGCGTGCTTGGTGGCGGCGTACGGCACCAGCGTCGGCGACGGGAACAGGCCAGCGAGCGAGGCGGTGTTCACGATGTGCCCCGATCCCTGGCGGACCATCCGGGGGTAGGCGGCGGCCACCCCGTGCACCACGCCGCGGAGGTTCACGTCGATGACCCGGTCCCAGTGGGCCACGGACAGCTGCGCCGTGTCGCCGCCGACGGCCACGCCGGCGTTGTTGAACAGGTAGTCGAGCCGCACGTGGTCCGACGCGACCCGCTCCACCAGGTCGGCCACGGCGTCGGCGTCGCGCACGTCCAGCTCGGCCGCCGTCACGGACCCGGGGGAGCGGGGACCGATCTCGGCGGCTGCGGCTGCCGCGGCGGCGAGGTCGACGTCGGCCAGCACCACCGTGGCGCCCCGCGCCGCGAGCTCGGCGCCGAGTGCCCTGCCGATGCCCGATCCGCCACCGGTGACGATCGCCGTCCGGCCGTCGAAGCGCTCCCGGAGCGGGTCGACGCGGCGAGCCGGTGGCGGTGCGGCCGAGGCTGGCTCCGTGGTCATGGTGGCAGCCTACGACTGCTGAGCAACGGTCAACAATCCTGCGGGTGGCGTCCCTCCCCCGCGGCGCCGTCTCCTACAGTGTCGGCCATGACCAGTCGACGCGGCCTGCTGGCGCTCGTGGGGGGCGAGGAGTGGACGCCGGGGTGCGAGGTGTTCGACGCCGAGCTGCTGGCGGCGTCGGGAGGCGACGAGGTGGCCGTGCTGCCGACGGCCGCCGCCTACACCTACCCGGAGAAGGCCGTGGCGGCCGCCGAGGCGTGGTTCGCCGGGCTCGGCGGCCGCGTCAGGCCGGTCATGGTCCTCGACCGTGCCGGCGCCCAGGACGCGGCGCTGGCCGAGCAGGTGCGGGCCAGCCGGTTCGTCTACCTCGGTGGCGGCTCCCCCATGCACCTGCGGTCGGTGCTGAAGGGCTCGGCGGTCTGGCAGGCGCTGGTCGACGCGCACGCGGAGGGCGCGGTGGTGGCGGGCTCGTCGGCGGGGGCCATGGTCCTGACGGACCCGATGGTCGACCCGCGGGGCGGGGCGCTCACCGTCGGCCTCGGGCTGGTCACCGGCGTCGCCGTCGTGCCGCACTTCGGCCACGAGAACGCCGAGAAGGTGCACCGCTCCATCACCCTGGCCTCGCCCGACCTGGCCGTCGTCGGCGTGCCGGAGCGCTGCGCGCTCCTGCGCGACCCCGACGGCACGTGGCGCGCCGCCGGCGAGGGCACCGTCAGGGTTTTCGTGGGCGGGGAGCCCGCCGGGTTCGACTCGCTGCCGCACTGACGCGCGCACCGGTCGGGCCATGCCGCGAGACGGCCGATCCGGACCGCGCGCTGGGCGGGCCATGCCGCGTGGCGGTCGATCCGGACCGCGCGCTGGGCGGGCCATGCCGCGTGGCGGTCGATCCGGACCGCGCGCCGGGCGGGACCGCGTGGCGGCCCCGCCCACGGCCCGGCACCGTCACCGGGCTGCGCGGGCGGACCCCGTCAGTCCTGGTGCTCGGTGATGGTCACCGACTCGATGGTGACCCGTTCGGTCGGCTTGCCCGACCGGGTGCCCACCGCGTCGATGGCGGCAACCGTGTCGAGGCCGGCGACGACCTTGCCGAACAGCGAGTACTGCGGCGGCAGGCGCATCCCGTCGGGGCCGCTGATGACGAAGAACTGGCTGCCGTTGGTGTCGGGCCCGGCGTTGGCCATGGCGAGCGAGCCCAGCTCGTAGCGGCCCGGCGGCGGCAGCTCGTCGGCGAAGCGGTAGCCGGGTCCGCCGGTGCCCGTGCCCGTGGGGTCGCCGCCCTGCAGGACGAACCCCGGGATGACCCGGTGGAAGACGATGCCGTCGAAGTAGTGATACCGGGCCAGGAACACGAAGCTGTTCACCGTCCGCGGGGCTGCCTGGGGGTCGAGGGCGATGGTCATGGCGCCCTTGGACGTCACCATCTCGGCGGTGTAGCGGTGCGACGGGTCGATGCACATGGGCGGCTCGGCGTCGAACGTGCGACGTGCGGGGCTGGAGCCGTCGGCGGCGGGGCAGGGCACGGTCATGGCCGCTCCTCGGGTCGGTGGGTGGTGGTGGCCGCGCCGGCCGGGCAGCCCGGACCGGCGTGGCTCACGAGGTCGTGATCGTCACCTTCAGCATGCGGTGGATGACGCTCGGGGTTCCCCCCGCGGTGCCGTCGGCGCTGATCTTCTGCACCACGGGCATGCCCGAGGCGACGTGGCCGAACAGGACGTAGTCCGGCGGCAGCGACTCGCCCGAGGGGCCCGTCACGATGAAGAACTGGCTGCCGTTGGTGCTCGGGTCGGTGGTGCCGGAGCTGCTGTTGGCCATGGCCACGGAGCCGAGCGGGTACTGCTGGGCAGGGTTGGGCGCCGGCGGCGGCCCGTGCTCGGTGAACTGGTAGCCCGGCCCGCCGGCCCCGGTGCCGGTGGGGTCGCCGCCCTGCACGACGAAGCCGGGGATGACCCGGTGGAACGTGACGCAGTTGAAGAAGCCGTGGTCGGCGAGGAACACGAAGCTGTTCACGGCGATCGGCGCCGCCTTGGGGTCGAGCGCCATGGTGAACGTGCCCACGTCGGTCTGCACCGTGGCCGTGTAGGTCTTGGAGGTGCTGACGGTCATGGGCGGCGGCGACGAGTAGCTGGGCTTGTTCAGCGCCGCCTTGGGGTTCGACGGGCACCCGGCGGCCGCCGCCACCTTGTCGACGGCGGCCTGCGTGTCGGCCGGGCCGGACGACGTGGAGGACCCGGACGAGGTCGACGACGACGCCGACCCGGACGAGCTCGACGACGATGCCGAGCTGGACGACGGGGTGCCGGACGACGTGGCCGACGCCGCCTTGGCGGCGGACTTCTTCGCGGGGGTGCTCGACCCGGACGTGGCGAAGTAGATCCCGATCGCCGCGGCCACCAGCACCGCCACGATGGCTCCCCGCCGGGTGACCTGCCTCCGCCGCCGCTCCCGGTCGAGCTGTTCCTGCCGGGCCTGCCTGTTGGCCCGCTTGCGGGCTCGTTTGTCGCTGGGCACGGCGCACCACGGTAGCCGACGGGCGGTGCACCAGGACACCGCCCGTCGGGGGCCCAGGCGCGCACCGGCTAGCGTCGGGCGCCGTGGCTCTGGTCGTGCAGAAGTACGGAGGGACGTCGGTCGGCGATGCGGAGCGCATCCGGACCGTCGCCGACCACGTCGCCCGGACCGCCCGGCAGGGCAACCAGGTCGTCGTCGTCGTGAGCGCCATGGGGAAGACCACCGACGGCCTGATCCGGCTGGCCGACGACGTGAGCCGGACGCAGCCGCCGCGCGAGATGGACATGCTGCTCACCGCCGGCGAGCGCATCTCGATGGCGCTCATGTGCATGGCCCTGGCCGAGCTCGGGATCGACGCGGTCTCCTTCACCGGCAGCCAGGCCGGCATCATCACCGACACCGCGCACACCCGGGCGAAGATCCTGGAGGTGCGCGGCGACCGGCTGCGCCAGGCGATCGCCGAGGGCAGGGTGCCGGTCGTCGCCGGGTTCCAGGGCGTGTCGACCGAGCGCGACGTGACCACGCTCGGGCGCGGGGGGTCGGACACCACGGCCGTGGCCGTCGCCGCCGCGCTCGGCGCGGACGCCTGCGAGATCTACACCGACGTCACCGGGGTCTTCAGCGCCGACCCCCGCGTCGTGCCCCAGGCGCGCCGGCTCCGGCGCGTCAGCTTCGACGAGATGCTCGACATCGCCGCCAGTGGGGGCCGCGTGCTCGCGCTGCGCTCCGTCGAGTTCGCCCGCAACCACCGCGTGCCGCTGCACGTCCGGTCCAGCTTCACGTGGGAGCCGGGCACGTGGGTGGTCGAGGAGGAGCCCACCATGGAGAACGCCGTCGTCACCGCCGTCACCCACGACACGTCCGAGGCGAAGCTCACCGTCAGCGGGGTGCCCGACCGCCCCGGCCTGGCGGCCCGCCTGTTCCGCGCGCTGGCCGAGCGGAACGTCAACGTCGACATGATCGTGCAGAACGTCTCGCAGCACGGGATGACCGACATCTCCTTCACGGTGCCCATGGTCGACGTGTCCGCCACGCTGCAGGCGGCCCGCGAGCTGGCGGCGGACATCGGCGCCGGCGACGTGGTCGCCGACGACGGCATCGCCAAGGTCTCGCTCGTCGGCGCCGGCATGCGCAGCCACCCGGGCGTTTCCGCGACGATGTTCGAGACGCTGGCGGCCGAGGGCATCAACATCGAGATGATCTCCACCAGCACGATCCGGGTCACCTGCGTCGTACGCGCCGACGCGGTGGAGCGGGCCGTGCAGGCCCTGCACACCGCCTTCGGCCTCGACGAGGCCTGAGCCGCCTTCGGGCTGGGCGCCGCCCGAGCCGCCTTCGGGTCGGGCGAGGACGGGCTCGGGGCGGGGGCGCCTGCCCCCGGTCGGCCCGTCGCCGAGCCCGGCGGCGGTGCCGTGCGCGCGCCGTGGTGGGCGGTGCCGTGCGTGCTGCCCCGCGGCGCTCTTCACACGCCGTGGTGGGCGGTGCCGTGCGCGGGCTGTAGTGCGCGGTGCCGTGCACACGCCGTGGTGCGCGGTGCCGTGCACACGCCGTGGTGCGCGGTGC
>JAJZYI010000053.1 GCA_021798135.1 Actinomycetes bacterium
CATGACCGCCTCGGGCTCCTTCATCGACAGCAGCAGGCCGATCACCTCGCTGCTGTGGTAGTGCCGGAAGATGTCGGCTCCGGCCTTGCGGACCGCCAGCGGGTCGCCGGTGACGGCGATCGCCGCGTCGAAGATCCGCACTGCGGACTCGAACGGGCTCCACTCGGCCCGGTCCTCGATGACGGCCAGGTCCCTGCGCTCGCCGGCGAGCTCCAGCATCCGGCGGACCGCGTCGTCGCCCGCGGCCGGGTCGTCGCCGCCCATCACCCGGCGTACGTAGGAGACCACCAGGCCCAGCATGGTGTTGCTGACCTCGCGGGGCTCGCCTTGGACCCTGGTCGTGCTGCTCACGCGTGACCGTCCGGCTCGAGCGGGATTTGTCCGATCATCGACATAACCCGGGCCGTGCTTGAGCAGCGCTGGACGGGCCGTCCCGGCTCGGCGCCGCTCGTGCCCTGGTAGCTGGAGGATCGTCGTTCCGCGCCGGCCGGCGGGGCAGCCGTCGCGCGGGCCGGCGCCGGCGGGGACACCGGTGCGGGCGGTGGACGGCCGGTGGACGCCGGTGCGGGCGGTGAGCGGGCGGTGGCCGGCGGGTGCCGGGGGTGGATGGCGGGTGCCGGGGGTGGACGGCGGGTGCGGGCGGTGAACGGGCGGTGGCCGGCGGGTGCTGGCGTTGACGAGCGGCGGCTGGTGGCCTCTCAGGGGCGGATCTCGTAGTAGAGGTTGGCCGGGTCCTCGAAGTCGTGCACGCGGAAGCGACCGAAGCCCGCCTGGCGCGCCAGGTGCTCGGCCACGCTGGGGGTGACGCCGATGGTGCCGAGCCCGGCGCCGCCGGGCTCCGACAGCGCCGAGGACATGCACGACGTGATGGAGAACCCGAGGAACATGGCGAGCATCGGGTTGCGGCGGTTGCCGGCCCACGAGTCGTCGCAGCGGATCTCCTTGACCAGCCAGGTCCCCTCCGCGCGGAGCGACCTGCGTATGGCGGCGGCGGCCAGGTCGGGGCGGGTCATGTCGTGCAGGCAGTCGAAGGTGAGCACCAGGGAGTAGCCGGCGCCCTCGGGCACCTCCTCCGCTCGGCGGTGGAAGATCTCGACGTTGGGCAGGCCGAGCTCGGCGACCCTGGTCCGAGCCCGGTCGACGGCGTGGCGCGAGAGCTCGTAGCCGTGGAAGGTGGAGGCCGGGTACGCCTCGGCGAGGGCGGTCAGCGCGACGCCGGCGCCGCAGCCCACGTCGGCCACCAGGGTGCCCGCTAGGAGCCGGTCGGCGACGCCGTCGAGGGCGGGCACGATCGTCGGCACGAGCGCCAGGCGGGCCCACGGCCCGAGCATGCGCTCGGTGCGGTGGACGCCCTGCTCGCCCTGGCGGTCGTAGGCGAGGCCGACGCCGGTCCGGAACGCCTCGGCGAGATCGTCGACCAGGGCCGGATCGGCCGGCGGCCCGAAGGCGCCGGCCGCGAAGCGCAGGCTCTCCTCCTCGCGCGCGAGCACCTGGGCGCCCACGGGCGTGAGCTCGAACCGCTCCCCGTCGTCCGAGGCGAGCAGGTCGGCGGCGGCGTTGCCCCGCAGCCACTCGCGGAGCCACCTCGGGTGCAGCCCGAGCCGGCCGGCCAGCTCGTCGGGGGTGACCGGCCCCGCCCCGTCGAGCGCCCGGTACAGGCCGAGGCGGTCCCCCAGGTGGACGAGGAGGGAGACCATCTCGCCCTGCTTGTAGCTCCACACGAGGAAGGCGAACCGGGCGACGGCCTCGGGGTCCGCCGGGTCCGGTGCCGTCGCCGGCGGGGTCGTCGGGTCCGGTGTCGTCGCCGGCGGGGTCGTCGGGTCCGGTGCCGTCGCCGGCGGGGTCGTCGGGTCCGGTGTCGTCGCCGGCGGAGTCGTCGGGTCCGGTGTCGTCACGGCTGCCCTCCAGGTCCCGGCCACGTCTCGGCGGTGGTCACCGCGGCCGCCCGCGACGGTAGCGTGCCGGCGCACGAGCACGAGGGCGGTGGAGCAGCCCGCCGGCACGTGACCTTCGCCCCTTGTCGCTCCGGTGTCCCGGCTGCACGATGGCCGTCGACGAAGCAGGAGGGCACGGACATGACGGCAACGGTGGGCGGCCACCTGCCGGTCCGGGGCCATCGCGACGGGAGGTCCCTGCGACCCGGCCAGGGGCGCGGGCCGTCGCTGGCCCAGGTCGCGGCCGACAAGGGGGTGCGGGACCGGCGGGTCCTGCGGGCCATGCGGCAGGTGGCCCGGGCCGGCTTCGTGCCCCCACAGCACGCGCGGCTGGCGGACGTCGACCTGCCCGTGCCGATCGGGCACGACCAGGTCACGACCCAGCCCTCGCTCGTGGCGGCGATGCTCGAGTGCCTGCAGCTCCGGGGGGACGAGACGGTGCTCGAGGTGGGGACCGGCTACGGCTACCAGACGGCGCTGCTGGCCCGGCTGGCCCGGCGCGTCGTGAGCGTCGAGCTGTGGCCGGACCTGGCCCTGGCGGCACGCGCCAACCTGGCCGCCGCGGGCGTGACCGACGTGGAGGTGCTGGCCGGCGACGGGGCCGACGGCGTCCCCGGGCGAGCACCGTTCGACGCCGTCGTGGTGTGCGCGGCGTTCCCGGACGTCCCGCCGCCGCTCGTGGAGCAGCTCGCCGAGGGAGGCCGGCTGGTCCAGCCGATCGGGCCCGGCGGCGCCGAGGAGGTGGTCCTCTTCGTCAAGGGGGGCGGCGTGCTCCGCCGCGAGCGGCTGGTGACGTACGCGCGGTTCGTGCCCCTGGTCGGCCGGCACGGGATCCGGCGCTGACCGGTGCGCGACAGGAGGAGGCGGCCGATGGCCACGGACGCGACGGCACTGGACCAGGCGTTCCTCGACGAGCAGCAGCACGCGCTCCTCGAGGAGCGCGAGACCGAGTGGCGCGAGGCGCAGGCCCTGGACAGCGAGGCCAACGCCCTGGCACGGCGCCGGGAGACCGAGGGCTCGCTGCAGGAGGGTTTCGGCACGGGTGAGACGACCAGCGTGGACCTGCAGCGGGTCCGCGGGGCGCACGAGCAGGTGGTCCGCCGCCTGGGCGAGATCGACGCCGCGCTCGACCGGATCGCCGCCGGCACCTACGGGCGCTGCGAGAGCTGCGGCGGGCCCATCGGGCGTGACCGCCTGCAGGCGCTGCCGACGGCGACCCGCTGCATCCGCTGCCAGACCCCGCCACGCGGCCTGTAGGGGGCCGAGCAGGCCCCGGGGCTGCGAAGGGGTGCCCCTGGCGGGTGGTGGCGTCGCGCGGGCGCCGGACCGGGCCGGCGTCAGCGGGTCGACGTCGCCAGGTGCTCGAGCGCGTCGCCGACCCGGCGGCGCGCCTCGTCGGCGATCGGCCGGATCGCCTCGGTCCCGACGAGCGTCGCCATGACCCCGGGGTCCATGGCCTCGACGACGGCGCCGGTCGGGGTCTCGCGCACGACGACGTTGCAGGGGAGCAGCACGCCGACCCGGGGCTCGGCCTGGAGCGCGCGGCCCGCCAGCTCGGGATTGCACGCGCCGACGATGACGTAGCGGCCGATCTGCTCTCCGGTCCTGGCCGCGAGCGTCGCCTGCACGTCGATCTCGGTGAGCGTGCCGAAGCCCTCGGCGGCGAACGCCTCCTTGGTCCGGGCGAGCGCTTCCTCGAAGGGCATGGCCAGGGCGACGGCTTCCTCGTAGATCATCGGGGGATCCTCCTCGGTGCGGGCGCGAGGGGCGCCGGGCGGCGAGCGGGTCCCGGCGGGCTCCCGCGACGGTCAGGCACGGTCGCGCACGCCCGCCACGCCGGCGCTCAGCGCGCAGCTGGCGCAGCAGTAGACGGCGCCGTCGGCCTCGACGCCGTGGCCGACCACCCGGACCCCGCAGTGGCCGCAGGCGGGCGCCAGGCGGTGGATGGCGCACTCGAAGCTGTCGAACGTGTGGCCGCCGTCGGCCGTGATCACCTGGAAGGCCTTGTCGTAGTCGTTGCCGCACACCTCGCACCGTGCCATCGGCTCCTCCTCTCGCTCGGCGTCGCGAACCAGCTTCCTCGTCCCGGACCGGTCGCACCAGGGCCGTCAGTCCGTAGTCGCCGAGGCGGGCGAGGTGCCCGCCCGCGGCCGGTGCCGATCGGTTCTCGGGCGCCGGCAGCTTCGTGGGCCGACCGGTGCCGTGGCCGAGGCCGAGCACGCCATCGGCGCGGTGAGCGACGGTGACCTCGCGTCGACCGGGGACCTCGCCGCCCGACCGAGCGGGGTCAGCCGTCCGGCGGCGTCGCCTGCTCTGTGGCGGAGCGGGGTCAGAGGTCCGGCGGCGTCGCCTGCTGTGCGCCGGAGCCGGTCAGCCGCCGCATCGTCGTGACGGCGTCGTAGCGCTTGCTCGGGCCACGGACCCGCCAGCGCTCCTCCACCAGGTCGGGAGCGACGACCCGGGTGCTGATCTCGTAGTCGTCGGCTTCGCAGAGGTGCCGGTCCGTCGAGTGCCCGCCCGTCAGGTCGACGCCGATGAACGGCCGCCCGTCGCAGAACCGCACCTCGACGTGGCGGCCGTCGGGGCTCCGGACGTAGTCCAGGCGCCGCTCCGCCGGACCCGAGTACGAGCCGGTGACGACGTGCCCCGCCTCCTCGTAGTGCGCCGACGGCACGAGCCGAGCGCTGGCGGCGCTGCTCGGGGCGCTGAAGACCCCGGTGCCGCGGAACTCGGCGACCGACCCGTCCGCGTCGACCAGACGCCGGTGGACCGACCACGTGCCGAGCAGGAACCCGAGCGTGTCGTCGACGTCCACGGTCAACGCTACCCCCGACGTCATCGTGCGGCGGGCCGGGGCGGGACGTCTGCTCCGCCCTGGGAATTGCCGCGCCCGTCGAAGGCAGCGGCCGCGGGTCCTTGCCGGTCGGCGTCTAGCCTGGCCCCCGATGCGAACGCCCGAGACGGACGGCGGGCCCGGCCACGGCTCGACCGCCCCGGCAGTCCGGAAGGACGCGTCCCGCATCGCGGCCGGTGTCATGGAGCTGCACTGGGACGCACGGTTCCGCTACACCCCGCCCAACCCGCGGACCTATCCGTGGCTGTGGCTGTGGGACTCGTGCTTCCACGCCCTGATCTGGGACGCCCTGGGAGACGCCCGGGCGGTCGAGGAGCTGTCGAGCGTGTTCGACTGGCAGAACGACGACGGGTTCGTACCGCACATGGGCTACCACGCCGACCCGTCGGCGTCGGTGGCCCCGTGGGGACGTCGCGGCGCCTCGACCATCACGCAGCCGCCGATGTACGGGCACGCGCTCCGGGTGCTCGCCGAGCACGGGCATCCGGTGGAGCCGTTGCACGAGAAGGTGACGGCGGGCCTCCGGTGGCTGCTGACGCATCGGCGGGACGCCGGTTCGGGGCTGGTCCGCGTGGTGCACCCGTGGGAGACCGGCGCGGACGACACGCCCCGTTGGGCTCGCTGGCAACCGCAGCCGTTCGACCGCGAAGCGTGGAGGGCGACGAAGGCCGCCCTGGTCGGCGGCCTCGTGCTCTCGAACGGTGCCGCCGTGTCCAGTGCGGACTTCGCCGTCGCGCCGGCCTCGTTCAACGCCCTCGTCGCCTTCAACCTGATCGAGGCGGGTGAGGCGGTCGGAGACCCGTCGCTCGTCCAGGAAGGTCGCGTCCTGGCGGAGCGGATCGACGACCTGCTCTGGGACGAGGAGCAGCGCACGTGGGTCGACCTGCTGGCGACCGGCGCCGTCAGCTCCAGGGCAGCCACGCTCGAATCGGCCTTGGGCGTGCTGGTGACCCCGGACCGCGAGCGGTGCCGGGGAGTGCTCGACCTGGTGCTCGACGGCGAGGCGTACGGCGGCGCCTTCGGCCCGGCCGGTGCTCGGCGGGACCTGCCGGAGTTCGATCCGGCTGGCTACTGGCGCGGCGCTGCGTGGCCGCAGATCACCTACCTGTTGGGCGTGGCCGCACAGCGGGCAGGCCTGCCCGACCGGGCCGTGCAGCTCGCCACGCTCCTGCGGCGCGGTGCCGAGGCCAGCGGCTACGCGGAGTACTGGGACCCGGACTCCGGAGCGGGGTACGGCGCCCAGCCGCAGTCCTGGGCCTGCCTCGCAGCGGTCCCCGTCGCCGACACGGCCGGCTGACGGCGACGGGAGCTCCCCCGGCACGGCGAACCGTGCCGCCCCGGAGGCGTCCGATCGGCAGCGGGCGGCGTCATCGCCGACGGTCCCTCGTCAGCACCACGGCGGAGCCCAGGGCGGCGGCCGTCAGCACCCAGGCAAGGGCGACGGCGACCCACTGCCACCTCGTGGCACCCGGCAGGTACAGGGCGTCGATGCCCGTCAGCACCACCGCGATCACGCCGACGAAGAAGCCGACCATGTTCAGTCGGCGCTGCTGGATGTTCGACGCCGTCGCGCCGACGGTCGTGACGTAGCGGGAGAGGGCGGTCAGCTGCTCGTTCATCTGGTGGCGCTCTTCGGGGGAGAGCGCTGCCGCGGCGTTCAGGTCGTCGGCGATGCGGACGAGGCGTGGATCACCGATGAAGTGCGTCGCGTAGAGCGACGGCCTGGCCTCGAGTCCCCGTCGCTCGATGCGGCCGGCCTCCTCCAGCCAGGTGTCGGGGTGCCGGACGTCGACGGGCGTGGCGGCGAGCTCGCGGACCGAGGCGCTCAGCGTCGTCGCCACGTGCCGGGTGCGCGTGAAGTGAGCCGCCAGCACCAGGTACGGGACCAGGGAGCCGGGATCCGCACCGTTGGGCGCGAACACCCCGATCGAGTTGCGGGACACGAACATCGCGTGGTCGCGGCGCAGGCCGGCGTGCCGCTCCAGCAGGTCGTTCGCCGTCACCTCCGGTGGCGGGGCCCCGTCGATGACGGCGACCGTCCCGAACGTGGTCCTGCTCGCCCCGGACAGCACCCCCGGCCCGAACGCGTCCGCCAGCGCAGAGTCGAGGATCGACCTGAGCGTGCGGGCTCCGACAGCCCCCCTGTGGCCGAGCACCACGTCGAAGGAGCCTTCGAACAGGCCGACCGCGTCGTCGAGGGCACCGTCACCGAGCACGGCGATCACGGTGGCGATCTCGAGCCGGGGCTCGAACATCACCTCGCAGACGACCTGGTCCTCCGACGACCGGTCTCCGGCGATCCACGTGATGGTGCCACGCACCCTGGCGTCGATCCAGCGCTCGAACGCCGGGGGGATCGGGCTGCCGCCCTGCAGCGGGGGCACGTCCCGACCGACGCTGCACACCTGGACGAAACCGACGGCGGACATGACCTACGGCGCCGATCTCGCGGTGAGCGGGCCGTCGGCTTGCCGACCGCGCGGCCGGGGCCTGGGCGTGCACGCCTGGACGTCGCGGCCGGCAGGCCCCGGAACAGGTCCGCTCGAGGCCGGTCCGGCTCCGCACATCCCGATGGTCACAGGTAGACCGGATCCTTCGTCCCTCTCGAGGCCGGCACGTCCCGCGGCCCGGTTCGCCAGCGGGAGCGTACACGCTCGAGGGGCCGCGACCCCGTTCCTCGGCGGGCCGGCCCCGGCACGCCGAACGGGTCGCCGGCACGCGGGCTGGGTCGCCGGCACGCGGGCTGGGTCGCCGGCACGCGGGCTGGCGAGGGCCCGGCGGTGGCGGGTGATGCCCGCCCGGCGTGCGGCGAGGAGGGTGACGCACCTGGCGGAGAGGAGGCGGTCGCGTGGCGCGGGTCCGGTACCCGTTGGGGCTGTCGCGCTGCGCGCGGCCGGGAGCCCCCGCCAGCTCGCTGCGGCTCGTCCTCCACCCAGGCTGGTTCGGCGCAACGACGCCCCGGGTGCGGGACGCCGCGACCGGACGGCCGCCAGGATCCCGGCACAGCGGGCGCACCGGGCCGTGGAGCAGGTCCTCGCGACCGCAGCGAACCCGAGCCAGCCGCCCAAGGTGGACGTCGGCCACCGACGGAGAGCGCCGGCCACCGGCGAAGAGAGCCGGCCGCCGACGGAAGAGCGGGTCGCCGACGCAGAACGCCGGCGACCGTGTCGCCGGCGTTTGTCCTGGCCGGAGCCAGTTGAGCGGAGAGGGAGGGATTTGAACCCTCGGACCCAGTTTCCCAGGTCAACTCATTAGCAGTGAGTCCGATTCGGCCGCTCTCGCACCTCTCCTCGGGGGCCAGTGTAGGTCACGGCGGCGACGGCCGTCGACGGGCAAAACCCCTGTTGAACGTGGAGGTCGGGCGCCACCTAGCGGTCGGCGTCCTCCCGCGGCCCATGATGCCGCCGGGCCGCAGGCCAAGGGCCGCTCGCCGTGGTCCGTGGCCAGTCGCCGGGCCAGTTGTCCGTGAGCCCTGGGCCGGTGGCCAGTCGCCCGTGGGCCGTGGCCTGGTGGCCAGTCGCCCGTTGCCGGTCGCCCGTGGGCCGTGAGCCGTGGGCTGGTGGCCAGTCGCCCGTGAGCCGGCGGCCACGGGCACGACCCGCCACCTGGCCGGCGTCGGGGCCTTCGCAGAGCCGGTCCGCTCGTGGTCGCCTGGGCCACGAGGGCATCCCCCGGTCCGCCGGCGGGCCCCGCTACCGTCGGCACGATGGCCGGCTCACGCACAGACCCCCGGTGAACGGGTTGCCGCTGCCGCTGGCTGCCGCTGCGCCCGGTGACGACGAGGGCCGCGGCGCGGAGCCGCTGACGCCCGGGGTGCGCAGGGCCGGCGGCATCGTCGTCGCCGGCGACCTGCCGCTCGTGGCCCTCGTCCACCGTCCCAAGCGGGACGACTGGGGCTTCCCCAAGGGCCGGATCGACCCGGGGGAGCCTGCCGAGGCGTGTGCCCGGCGCGAGGTGCTCGAGGAGACCGGGCTCCGCTGCGTGGTGCTCGGGTTCGCGGGGCACGCCACGGGGTACGGCCGGCGAAGCGGCCGGCCCAAGCCTGTGGCGTACTGGCTGATGCGGCCCGTCGGCGGCGCCTTCCGGCCCGGCGACGAGGTGGACGAGCTCCGGTGGTGCGACGTGGCCGGCGCGCTCGGCGCGCTCACCCGCGACCACGACCGTGACCTGCTCATGTCGGTGGCCGGGCGGATCGCGGGGCGGTCGGTCGCCGGCCGGCCCGCCACGTCGTGGCGGGCTCGCTCGTCCACGGGGGGCGCCGCCGGCTGAGCGCATGGCGCTGCCGGGGCAGGTGCCACCATGCGCCATCCGGGCGACGCGCCCGGTGCCGGTAGATTGGCGGGGTGGCCGACCGGTACTGGCTGGAGACCTTGGGCTGCCCGAAGAACCAGGTGGACTCGGCCAAGCTCGCGGGGACCCTCGGTGCGCGGGGCATGGTGCCGGCCGCCGGCCCGGACGAGGCGGACGTGGTGGTGGTGAACACCTGCGCGTTCATCGAGGCCGCCCGCCAGGAGTCGGTCGACACGATCCTGGAGCTGTCGGCCGCCCGCCGCGCCGGCTCGCGGCTGGTCGTCACCGGCTGCCTCGCCGAACGCTACGGCGACGAGCTGGCTGCGGCGCTGCCGGAGGTGGACCGCGTCGCCGGCTTCGGCGTCGACCTGCTCGGGCAGCCCTGCGCCCCTGCGGTGACGGGTGCCGTCGCCGCCCCGGCCCTGACGGGTGCCGTCGCCGCCCCGGTGGCCGTGCCCGAGCCCGTGCCGGTCGCCGGGCCGGTCCGCCGCCCGCCGTCCCCGCGCCCGCCCGGGGCCGCTGGTGCCGCTGCTGGCGGCGAGCGCCCCCCTCCGGCGTTCGACCTCCTGGAGCTGCCCCGGCCGCCGGCGGCAGCGCCGTGGGCGTACGTGAAGGTGGCCGAGGGCTGCGACCGCCGGTGCGGCTTCTGCGCCATCCCGTCGTTCCGCGGTCCCCAGCGCTCTCGGGCCGCTGACGCCGTCCTGGCCGAGGTCGACGCGCTCGGGCCGGCGGTGCGCGAGGTCGTCCTGGTGGCCCAGGACCTGGCGTCGTGGGGGCACGACCGCACGGCGGCCGACGCTGCGGACGCTACCGACGCGGCCGACGGGGCCAACGGGAGCGGCGGGAGCGGCCGCCGCAGGGGTGCCGACCGCCCGCTCGTGGCGCTGGTGCGGCGGGTGGCGGCGCGGGTCGAGCGGGTGCGCCTGCTCTACCTCTACCCGTCGTCGCTGGACGACGCCCTCGTCGACGCGATCGCCGAGACCGGCGTGCCCTACTTCGACCTGTCGCTGCAGCACGTGTCGCGTCCCCACGTCCAGCGGATGCGGCGGTGGGGCGACGCGGAGCGGTTCCTGGAGCGCATCGCCGCCATCCGTGCGGCGGCTCCGGACGCGGCGCTCCGTTCCTCGTTCATCCTCGGCTACCCGGGTGAGACCGAGGAGGACCACGACCAGCTCCTGGACTTCCTGGTCGAGGCGCGCCTGGACTGGGCGGGCTTCTTCACGTTCTCGCCCGAGCCGGGCACCTACGCCGCCGGGCTCGGCGGCGCCGTCCCCGACGGCCTCGCCGCCGAGCGCCTGCGGGAGTGCGCCGAGGTCCAGGACGCCATCACCGAGGAGAAGCGGCGCGACCTCGTCGGCCGCTCCGTCGACGTCCTGGTGGACTCGCCGGGCGTCGGGCGCAGCTGGCGCGAGGCGCCCGAGATCGACGGCGTGGTCCACGTCCCCGCGGACCTTCCCGTCGGCACCGTCCACCGGGTCGAGGTGCGGTCGGCCGCAGGGCCCGACGTCTGGGCGGAGCCGGCCCGGTGAGCATGGCCGACCGAGCCCGGGACGCCGCCGGTGGCCCTGCAGCGCCCGACGGAGCGTCCGGCGAGCCGCTCGCCGGCAGCGACGGCGGAGCCGAGCGGGCCGTGCCGGCGGGGCGAGCGCCGGCCGGGCGAGCGGCGACCGGTCGCGGCGGGTTCGGCCCGACGGCGCTGGCGACGCCGGCGAACGCGGTGACCGTCGCCCGGCTGGTGCTGGCCCCGGTGGTCGTGGTGATGGTGGCCGTCTCCGGGGCGACCTGGCCGGCCTTCGCCCTCGGCTTCCTGATCGCCGCCAGCGACGGGCTCGACGGCTGGCTGGCACGGCGCCACGGCCCGACCCGGTCGGGCGCGTTCATCGACCCGCTGGCGGACAAGGTCGGCGTGGTGGGGCTGCTCGCCGTCCTCGCCGCGCGCGGCGCGGTGACGTGGGTGCCGGTGCTGCTGATCGGGCTGCGGGAGGTGTCCATGAGCGTCTACCGCTCGGTGGTGGGCCGCCGCGGCGTGTCGGTCCCGGCCCGGCCGCTCGCCAAGGCGAAGACCCTCGTCCAGGGGGTCGCGGTCGGCCTGTGCATGCTGCCGCCGCTGGCCCACCAGCGCGGCCTGCTCGACGCCGTGCTGTGGGCCGCCGCCGCCCTCACGGTGGTGAGCGGCGTCCAGTACCTGGTGGACGGGCGGCGGGCCGCGGCCGCGGGGCGGCGGCCATGAAGGTCGAGGTCCTGGCGGTGGGCACCGAGCTGCTGCTCGGCCAGATCGCCGACACGAACGGGGCGTGGCTCGGCGAGCAGCTCGCCCTGGCGGGCGTGGACTCCCACTTCCACCAGGTGGTGGGCGACAACCTGGAGCGGATCGTGCTGGCCCTGCGGACCGCCCTGGCCCGCGCCGACGGCGTGGTGGTCACCGGTGGGCTCGGGCCGACGCACGACGACATCACGCGCGAGGCGATCGCCGAGGTGATGCAGGTCCCGCTGGTCCGGGATCCGGCCATCGCCGAGCGGATCCGGGCGCTCTTCGCGTCGCGGGGCCGGGAGATGCCCTCCTCCAACCTCCGGCAGGCCGAGGTCCCCGAGGGGGCGACGCCGATCGAGCAGCGCCAGGGGACGGCGCCGGGCCTGGTCTGCCCGGTGGGCCGCAAGGTCGTCTACGCGCTGCCGGGCGTCCCGCACGAGCTGCGCGAGATGTTCGCCAGGGGGGTCCTCCCCGACCTCCGGCGGCGCCTGGCCGAGCAGGGCGCGACCGGGGTCATCGCCAGCCGGGTGCTGCGGACCTGGGGCCTGAGCGAGTCGGCGCTCGGTGAGCGCCTCGCCGGTCGGGTGGCGGCGCTCGACGCGGCCGGCGGCAACCCGACCCTGGCCCTGCAGGCCAGCGGGATCGAGGGGATCAAGGTCCGCATCACGGCCAAGGCGCCCGACCCGGGCTCGGCGGGCGCCATGCTCGCCGCCGAGGAGGCCGAGGTGCGGGCGGCCGTCGGCGACGCCGTGTTCGGCGTCGACGGCGACACCATGGAGGCCGCCGTCGGTCGGCTGCTGCTGGAGCGGCACCTGACCCTCGGGCTGGCCGAGTCGCTCACCGGCGGGCTGGTGTCGGCACGGATCGTCGCCGTCGCGGGGGCTAGCGCCTGGTTCCGCGGCGCCGTCGTGTCGTACGCGCCAGAGGTCAAGTGGCAGGTCCTGGGGGTGCCCGAGGGGCCCGTCGTGTCCGAGGACGCGGCCGAGGCCATGGCCGCGGGAGCGGCCAAGGTCCTGGGCGCCGACGTCGGCCTGGCGCTCACCGGCGTGGCGGGTCCCGACGAGCTCGAGGGGAAGGCCCCGGGCACGGTAGTGGTCGGGCTGGTGCTCCCCGGCGGGCCCCCGACCGCACGGCGGCTGCGGCTCCCCGGCGACCGGGAGCGCGTGCGGCAGATGGCCGTCATCTCGGCGCTCGACCTGGTGCGCCGAGCCCTGCTCGCGGCCGGGCCGCCAGCTCGCTGACGCAACCGGCACGCCCTGCCGCGCCCCGTGCCGCCCGACCACAGCCGACGTCTCCCGTGGCCCCGGCACCCGGGCTGTCGCGACGCGGCGGCGCAGGCCACCTGCGATGCGACCGGACGCGCCCGCGCGGCGGGTACGGTCGACGGGTATGGGCCGATCTGCAGCAGACCGACGTTCCCGCTGGCGCCGCCACGCCGCGCCTCCGCGGCTGCTCGGGCCGCTGCCCCCGCCACGTGCCGCGGCCCGGACCGCCGACCCGACCGGAAGCGCCGATGACCTGGGCGTCGCGGCCGGCGGCGCGGCGTCGGACGGCACGCCGGGCACCGCGGGGCATGCTGCCTCACCGGGGGACGGGGCCGGCAGGGGCGTTGTGGCCGCCGTGCCGTCGGGGCGGCCGGCGGCCGCTGCCGGCGCAGGGCAGCCGCTCGTCCGCGTGCTGCGCTCGCCCGACGAGCTGGCCGCCGCGCGCGAGCGGGCAGCCGACCAGCTGCGCCGCATCACCGCGGCCATGGGTCCGGCTTCCCGACGCCTGCGGGCCACCGGCGGGCAGCCGGATGGCCGCGAGCCCGGTGGCCTGCCCCGCACGAGCCGAGGACCGGGCTCGTCCGATCGGGGCACGCCTGGCTGACCTCGGCCCACCCGGCTGCTGCCGGCGTCGTGGGCTGACCCCCGCCCATCAGGCTGCTGCCGGCGTGCTGGGCTGACATCCATAGGAGCGTCCCGCTGCAGTGGCCGGCGGCGCAGGCCCCGCCGGGAGCGGGCCCTGGCGGCCGACCGGGGAGCGGGTGCCGGCAGATCACGCCACCCGCGCCGGCGAGCTCCCGGTTGGCCGGGCCGACGGCGGGGTCCACCTGCTGCTGCGCGGTCCCGTCCCGCGCGGCGACGGCCCGCCTGGCCGCATCCCCGATGTGTGGCTCCACCTGACCTGCGGTGGCGGGGGTGCACGAGGCGCGTCGGCTCGCCCAGGCACATACTGGAGGGTGGAAGTGGCATCGGAGGGGCCATGTGGCGAAACCGCACCGACGACAGGGTGCCGCGGCCCGGCCGGGCCGATGGTCCCGGGCGAGTCCCCGAGCCTGCTGGCGACGCGCCCGGCGAGCGGGCGCTCAGCGCCATGGCCGAGGCGGCGCGCCGCGCCGCAGCGGCGAACGGTGGGCCCCCTGTCGGGGGGGCGTCCGCCGGTGCACGGCCCGCGCTGGCAGCCGCCCGCCGGCGGTCCGGGCC
>JAJZYI010000054.1 GCA_021798135.1 Actinomycetes bacterium
CGGCAGAGCAGGCGCCGACGCCCCGCCGCGAGGCGGGCGCGGCCGGGAGCGGCGCCGGCGCGGCAGCGGCCGCGTCACGGCCACAGCCTGCGTGTTGGCGCGGACGGCCCGCCATCCGCTAGGAAAGACGCCGTGACCGAGGCCATAACGGTCGAACCCCCTGCCGCGGAACGCCACGTTCCGGAACGCCCGCCCCTGCTGGCCGTCGGCGTGATGATCTGGCTCGGGTCCGACCTGATGTTCTTCAGCGGACTGTTCGCGGCGTACTTCACGCTGCGCGCCCACGCGACGGTGTGGCCGCCGACGGGGACCAAGCTCGACCTCGTCCAGGCCGGGATCTTCAGCGTCGTCCTGATCGCCTCGAGCCCGACCTTCCAGCTCGGCGTGTGGGCCATCGAGCGCGGCGAGCGGGCGAAGGCCCGTGCCTGGGTGGTGATCAGCTTCCTGATGGGCGCCGCCTTCATCGGCAACACCCTGTACGAGTGGCACGACTTCCTCTCCAAGGGGTTCGCGCCGCACACCAACGCCTACTGGTCCCTCTTCTTCGTGATGACCGGCATCCACGGGTTGCACGTCGTCCTCGGCCTGGTGGTGATGCTCTTCCTCCTGGGCCGGATGTCGGGGTCGAAGGGCGACCCCGGGGAGACGAACGTCTACCAGGCCGTCGGCTACTACTGGCACTTCGTCGACTTCATGTGGATCGGCATCTTCAGCTGCCTGTTCCTCCTGAAGACCGGGTAGGGGCTGGGATGAGGAACCTCCGTCGAACCATCCGCGTCCGCCACCTCGTTCCCGTCGGCCTGGTCCTGGCCGTCGCCGTCGGCGGCCTGCTGGTGTCGCTGTCCGCCGGCGCGAGCACCCGGGCCCGCACGGTGCCGTCCGGGAGCCAGGCGCTCGCTGCCACCCCTCCGCCCATCCGCTACGTGGGGAACTTCACCTCGTCCCAGGTCCGCGAGGGCCAGCTGCTGTTCGAGGCCAACTGCTCCTCGTGCCACGGCGACCGCGCCCAGGGCGCCGTCGGCCCCAACCTGCAGGGCCTGGGACCGGCCACGGTCGACTTCTGGGTGTCGACCGGCCGCATGCCGCTCGCCGACGCCTCGGTGCAGGCCACCCAGAAGCCCCCGCGCTTCAACGGCCAGCAGGCGACGGCCATCGCCGCCTTCGTCGCCTCCCTGGCCCCGACGGGGCAGGGCTTCCCCAGCGGCATCCCGCACGTCGACACCAGGAACGCCAGCCTGGCGATGGGCAACCGGCTGTTCGTCCTGAACTGCGCGGCGTGCCACACCATCACTGGTGCCGGCGACGCCCTGGCTGCCGGCGCCTACGCGCCGAGCCTGCACGTGGCCACGCCGACCCAGGTGGCCGAGGCCATCCGCACCGGGCCCGGCAACATGCCGGTCTTCGGCAGCGGGACCCTCAGCGACGCCCAGGTGGCGGACATCGTCGCCTACGTGACCGGGCCCATCCAGCACCCGAACAACCGCGGCGGGCTCGGCCTCGGCGGCATCGGGCCGGTGGCCGAGGGCTTCGTCGCCCTGCTGATCGGCGTGGGCGGGATCATGTTGATCGCCTTCTGGCTCGGGGAGCGAGCATGAGCGACGTGACGACGGAGGAGCACGCGGGGCAGCCGGGCGGCACGGAGCCGCTGCCCCTGGCCTCGTTCGACGACCCCCACCTCCAGCCGCTGGCCCGGCACCCCAAGCGGGCCGAGGCCGTCACCGGCATCTTCCTGCTGATCGGCCTGCTCGGTTTCGCCGCCTACGGCGCCACCTACTGGGTCGGGGGCCAGCCGCAGGTCGAGGGCATCGCGCTCGGCGTCGGCCTGTTCGCCTTCGGCTTCGGCCTGTCAGCGTGGGGCAAGTACCTGCTGCCGCAGGGGCCGTTCGTGGAGAAGCGCCACGCGCTGCGCTCCACCGACGGCGAGCGGGCGGCCATGGCCGCGGCGGTCGTGGAGCGCGGCGGCATGGTCGTGAAGCGCCGGAGCTTCCTCGGCGGCGTCCTCGGCCTCGGCGGTGCGGTGATGGGCGTGGTCCTGGCGTTCCCGCTGCTCCGGTCCCTCGGCCCGGTCCCGGCCAAGACGTTCGAGGTCACCAACTGGAAGAAGGGCAGCCGCCTCGTCGACAACCTCGGCCGGCCCGTCCACGCCGCCGACCTCGAGGTGGGCGGCGCGCTCACCGTGTTCCCCGAGGGCTACACCTCCGAGCAGGACATGGCCGTGGACCAGACCATCCTCATCCGCGTCGCCGGGCCAGACACCAACGTCGTCACCGAGGCCAGCCGGGCCACGTGGGGGCCCGACGGCTACCTCGCCTTCTCCAAGGTGTGCACGCACGCCGGCTGCCCGGTCGGCCTGTACCAGCACCAGACGCAGCAGCTCCTGTGCCCGTGCCACCAGTCCCTCTTCGACGTCGGCCAGGGCCGGCCGGCCACCAACGTCTTCGGCCCGGCGCCGCGTCCCCTCCCGCAGCTGCCGCTGTACGTCGACGAGGAGGGGTACCTGCGCTCGCAGGCCGGCTACGACCAGCCCATCGGGCCCGGATTCTGGGAGCGGACGACGACGTGAGCACCACCGGCCACACCACCGCCGACCGGCCGTCGGGGCGCCGGCCCAGCGCGGTCGATGCCGGGCTCAACTGGCTCGACGACCGCCTGGGCGTGGCCAAGGGCGGCCGCGTCTTCATGGACAAGATCTTCCCCGACCACTGGTCGTTCCTCCTCGGGGAGATCGCCCTCTACTCGTTCGTGGTCCTGCTCGCCACCGGTGTCTTCCTGACGCTCTACTTCGTGCCGTCGACGGCGCAGACCGTCTACCACGGCGTCTACAAGCCACTGGACGGCGTCAAGATGTCCGAGGCCTACGCGTCGACGGTCAACATCTCGTTCGCCGTGCGCAGCGGGTTGGTGATCCGCCAGATGCACCACTGGGCGGCCGACGTCTTCATCGGCTCCATCGCCGTGCACATGTGCCGGATCTTCTTCACGGGCGCGTTCCGCAAGCCGCGCGAGCTGAACTGGATCGTCGGCGTCTCGCTGCTGTTCCTGGCGATCGTCAACGGCTTCCTCGGCTACTCGCTCCCCGACGACCTGATCTCGGGGACGGGCATCCGCATCGCCTACTCGATCCTCCTGTCGATCCCGCTCGTCGGCTCCTACCTGGCGACGTTCGTCTTCGGCGGCGTGTTCCCGGGCAACGGGGTGATCATCCCCCGCTTCTTCATCCTCCACGTGCTGGTGCTGCCGGCCATCATCGCCGGGCTCATCGGCGCCCACCTGTTCATGCTGGTGCGCCAGAAGCACACGCAGTTCCCCGGCCACGGGCGGACGGAGGACAACGTGGTGGGGTCGCCGATGTTCCCCACGTTCATGGCCAAGACGACCGGCTTCCTGTTCATGGTGGCCGGCGTCCTGTGGGCGCTCGGTGGCCTCGCCCAGATCAACCCGATCTGGCAGTTCGGGCCGTACGTCCCCTACAAGATCTCCTACGCCGTCCAACCCGACTGGTACATGGGCTGGCTCGACGGCGCGCTGCGCATCATGCCGTCGTGGGAGTTCGCCGGCTTCGGGCACACCATCCCGTTCGAGGTCTTCCTGCCCGGCGTGCTGTTCCCGGGCCTGACGTCGATCCTCTTCATCTTCTGGCCCTTCCTGGAACAGAAGCTGACCGGCGACCGTGCCGAGCACAACCTGCTCGACCGGCCCAGGGACCGGCCGCGCCGGACCGCCGTGGGGGCGGCCTTCCTCGCCTTCTACTTCATGCTGTTCTGCGCGAGCTCCACGGACGTGCTCGCCAACTTCTTCCAGGTGTCGCTGAACGTCGTGCTGTGGACGTTCCGGTTCGTCGTGATCGTGGTGCCGATCATCGTCGGCCTCTTCACCTACCGGATCTGCCTCGACATGACCGGGGCGCCCCGGGTGGGCAAGCGCAAGCGGGCCGTGCTCATCGTCCGCTCCGCGACGGGCGAGTACACGACGGTCGAGGCCGCGCCCCGTCCCGGCGACGGGCACCAGGAGCTCGAGCCGGCGCCGGTTCCCGGCTTCATCCAGGGACCCGAGGACGGCGAGGAGCGCGAGCCGGGCGTCCGGCGGGTCGCCCGCCGGACCTGAGCCCCGGCGCCCGGCCACCGGGGGCTCCGGCGACGCGGCTGGCCACCGTGGCCGACGTCGGCGAGGTCGTGCGGCTCGCCGGCGTCATGTACCGCTCGCTGGGAGCGGGCCCGCCGGCGGTCCCCGAGGAGCGGTTCGCGGCCTGGGCCGCCGACGCGGCCGCCGAGGTGCGCCGCCGCCTGGGCCGTGACCTGGTGGTGGCCGTCTGCGAGGAGCCCGACCGTCCCGGCCGGCTGGTGGCGTGCGGCGCCGGCAACGTCGCCGTGCGCCTGCCGAACGCGTGGCACGTGGACCACCGGGTCGGGTACGTGCAGTGGATGTCGACCGATCCGGCCCACCGGCGGCGGGGCTACGCCAGGGCCGTCCTGCGCCGCCTGATGGCGTGGTACCAAGCCGAGGGCATCGGCGTCGTCGAGCTGCACGCGAGCAGCGAGGGGGCCCCGCTGTACCGCTCCGAGGGCTTCTGGGGCGGCAGCACCGGCCTGGCCATGCGCTACCGGCCGTGGGACCCCCCGCCCGCCGCGGGCCCTGGCGCCGCGGGCGGCAGCCCGGCCTGAGGTGCCGAGGGCCGGCCAGCCACGGCCGGGGTTGACGGGGTGACCTGCGGCGAGGCCCGCCGGGCGGCCGGGACGGCCGGGCCCGGGGCCCCGGAACGCCCGGCAGTACGATGCCTCGACGGGCGACGAGCGGAGCGTCGACCGACTGCCGACGTGTGAGGAGCACCATGGGCGAGACCGTCACCGACCGCCAGGCCAAGGACGCCGCCGACGCGGCGCGCGACCTGAGCGTCGGCTGCGCCCAGGTGATCCCGGAGGGCGGCCTGCAGGAGAAGCTGGCGGTGGCGGCGGCGGCGGGCCGGCCCCTGCGAGTGAAGCTCGGCATCGACCCGTCGGGGAGCGAGCTGACGCTCGGCCACGCGGTGGTCCTGCGCAAGCTTCGGCAGTTCCAGGACCTCGGCCACGTCGCCGTCCTGATCGTGGGGGACTTCACCGGGCGCATCGGCGACCCGACGGGACGGACGAAGACCCGCAGGGTGCTGGACGCCGCCGAGACCGCCCAGAACGCGGCGACCTACCTGGAGCAGGCGGGCACGATCCTCCGCACCGGTCCCGAGGTGCTGGAGCTGCGCTACAACTCCGAGTGGCTCCAGGAGATGACCCTGGCCGACGTGCTGCGGACCAGCCAGCTGCTGACGGTCGCCCGCCTGCTCGAGCGCGACGACTTCGCCAACCGGTTCCGCGAGGGCCTGCCCATCACGCTGATGGAGTTCATGTACCCGATGCTGCAGGGCATGGACTCGGTCGCGGTGGAGGCCGACGTGGAGCTGGGCGGGACGGACCAGACGTACAACAACCTGGTCGGGCGGGCGCTGCAGCGGGGTTCAGGCGTGCCGGGACAGGTCGTGATGACGATGCCGCTGCTGCGAGGCCTGGACGGCGGGGACAAGATGGGCAAGTCCCTGGGCAACTGGGTGTCGGTCACGGACACACCCGACGACCAGTACGGGAAGGTCCTGTCGATCGCCGACGACCTGGTCGTGCACTACGCCGAGCTCTGCTGCGCCTGGACCGCGGCGGAGGTGGCGGGCCTGCAGCGGCTGTTCGCCGAGTCGCCGCTCCGCGCGAAGCGAACGGTGGCCCGGCGGATCGTCACCCTGTACCACGGCGAGCAGGCCGCTGCCGACGCCGAGGACCGGTTCGACGCCCGCTTCCGCCGCAAGGAGCTGCCGACGGACGTGCCGGAGGTGGCCGTGGCGGCGATGTTCCCTGCCGGGGAGGACGTCGACGTGGCGGCCCTGCTGGTGGCCACCGGCCTGGCTGCGAGCAAGAGCGAGGCGAGGAGGCTGGTCGAGGGGGGTGGCGTGCGCCTCGACGGTCGGAAGCTCGCCCCCGGCACCACCGGGTTGCCGGCCGCGGACCTGGTCGGTGCGGTGCTGCAGCGGGGCAAGCTCCGGGCCGTCCGCCTGGTCTGAACCTGCTGGTCTGAACCTGCTGGTCTGAACCTGCGTCGCGGGGAGCGCTCGGGCCCGGGACCGCTCCCGGCGGCCGCCTGCCGCCCCGCCCGGGGAACGAGCCGCACCGGGCTGGGGACGGCAGCGCCCGGCGGGCGCCTGCAGCCCGTCTGGGGAACGACCAGCGCTGGGCTGGGGACGGCAGCAGCCCGGACCCGGTCAGGGGCCGGACGCGTCGCCTCCGAGGGTCAGACGGTGCCGCCCCGCCGGCTCTCGACGGTGTAGCCGATGGCGGCGAAGAAGACGGCGGCGAACCCCGGGGCGAGGAGCCACAGGCCGAAGACCGCGGCGAGGGCGCACGAGAAGAGCCCCATCGCCATGACGAAGGGCCAGATGCTCGACCCCGGGAAGGCGCCGATCACGCCGGCGCCTTCCTCGAGGGTGCCGTCAGGCCGGTCCTCGGGACGGGGCTTCATCCGCTGCGACCACCACAGGTAGTAGCCGCCGGGCACCATCCCGAGCAGGACGGCACCGATCAGCATGACGGTGCCGGACTGCTCGTACGACCAGAACCAGTAGCCCACCCCGGTCACGAGGAAGAACAGGGCCACACCGACCAGGAGCCGGGACTCGACCTTCATGGGTTGCGCTCCTCCCTGCCGTGCAGGTCAGCGTCGTGTCGTCGAACGGGTGGGCGTCAGGCGCCGGTGGTGTCGTCGCCGCGCGCCGCCGACGCCCCCGCACCGACGAGCTCGTGCTCGGCGTGGCGGCCGTGGGGGATGGTGCGGGCGTCGGGGTGGTTGAAGTCCCACGTCGGGCGCTCGGAGCGGATCGGCGGCAGCTTCTCGAAGTTGTGGTGCACCGGCGGCGAGCTGGCGAACCACTCGAGCGCATGCCCGTCCCACGGGTTGTCGCCGGCCGGCACCGGCCGGCGCCACGAGACCCACAGGTTGACCAGCATGATCAGGAACGACGCGCCGATGATGAACGACCCGACGGTCGACGCCATGTTGAGGGCGGTCCAGCCGAGGCCGGAGGGGTAGGTGGCGATGCGGCGGGGCATGCCGTGGAGGCCCAGGACGTACTGCGGCAGGTACGTCAGCCAGAAGCCCACGAACATGGTCCAGAAGTGTGCCTTGCCCAGGCCGTCGTGGAGCATCCGGCCGAACATCTTGGGGTACCAGAAGTAGAACCCGGCGAACCCGGCGAAGACGGCGGTCCCGAACAGGACCTGGTGGAAGTGGGCCACGACGAAGTAGGTGTCGTGCGTGGCGAAGTCGATGGGGGGCGAGGCGAGCATGACGCCGGTCAGGCCGCCCATCAGGAACGCCAGCAGGAAGCCCACGCAGAAGAGCATGGGTGTCTTGAAGCTGATCTGTCCTCGCCACATCGTGCCGATCCAGTTGAAGAACTTGACGCCGGTCGGCACGGCGATGAGCAGCGACAGCAGGGAGAAGAACGGCAGCAGGACCGTCCCCGTCGTGAACATGTGGTGCGCCCACACGCCCGTCGACAGCGCGGCGATGGCGAGGGTGGCGAAGACCAGGCCCTTGTAGCCGAAGACCGGCTTGCGGGAGAAGACCGGGATGATCTCGGTGGCGATGCCGAAGTACGGCAGGGCGAGGATGTAGACCTCGGGATGGCCGAAGAACCAGAAGAGGTTCTGGTACAGCACCGGGACGCCTCCCCCGGCGACGGTGTAGATGTGGGTTCCCAGGTGCCGGTCGGTCCACAGGAAGACCATGGCAGCCGTGAGCACCGGGAAGGCGATCAGGATCAGCAGGGCGGTGACGAGCATGTTCCAGGTGAAGATGGGCATCCGCCACATCGTCATGCCCGGGGCCCGCAGGTAGAAGATCGTCGCCACCAGGTTGACGCCGGTGAAGACGGCGGAGAACCCGGTGAGGAAGAGCGAGATGATCCACAGGTCGGCGCCCGGTCCGGGCGAGTACGTGGAGGTCGACAGGGGGGCGTAGGCCACCCAGCCGAAGGCGGCGGCTCCCGTCGAGGTCAGGAAGCCGAGCAGCATGGTGATCGAGCCGGTCAGGTACAGCCAGTAGGAGAACGCGTTCAACCGGGGGAAGGCCATGTCCGGCGCACCCACCTGCATCGGCACGATGTAGTTGGCCAGGCCGCCGAAGGCGAAGGGCCCGGCGAACAGGTACAGCATCAGGCTGCCGTGCATGGTGAACAGCTCGTTGTACGTCTGCAGGCTCATGCCGACACCGGACGGCGAGCTGAGCTGCACGCGCATGGCCAGGGCCATGACGCCGCTCAGGTAGAACATCACGATGGCGGTGACCATGTAGTTGATGCCGATCACCTTGTGGTCGGTGCTCGTCAACCACTTGACGATGAAGGTCGGTTCGTCGTGGTGCTCGGCGTGCTCCGGGTGGTCACCGGCGCCAGCCGGTGGGCGCTGCTGCAGCAGGGTCATAGCGTGGCCTCTTCCCTATTTCCCTATGACGAGGTGGTGGCGGTCGGCGGGGCGGTCCCGGTCGTGCTGGTCCCGGTCGTGCTGGTCCCGGTCGTGCTGGTCCCGGTCGTGCTGGTCCCGGTCGTGCTGGCCCCGGTCGTGCTGGTCCCGGTCGTGCTGGTCCCGGTCGTGCTGGTCCCGGTCGTGCTGGCCCCGGTCGTGCTGGCCCCGGTCGTGCTGGCCCCGGTCGTGCTGGCCCCGGTCGAGCCGAGCGAGGCGTTGTCGGGCTGCGGCTGCGTCCCGGTCACCCAGGCGTCGAACTGGGCCGGGGGCAGGGCCACCACGTGGAAGAACATCTGCGAGTGGTACAGGCCGCACAGCTGGTTGCACTGGCCGCGGTAGATGCCCGAGTGCGAGATGTTGAAGTCGAACCGGTTGGTGTGGCCCGGCAGCGCGTACCGGTTGAAGTTGAACTGGGGGACGTAGAACCCGTGGACGACGTCGTTGGAGACGAGCACGATCCGCACCGTCTCGCGGGTCGGGAGCACCAGGGCCGGGCCGAGGCAGTCGTTGGGGGTCGGGGCGCTGGCCACGCACGTCTTGCCGCCGAGCCCGACCGGGTCGGGGTTGTCCTCGCGCACGCCTGTGACGAAGACGTGCTGGTTCGTGTAGTCGAAGCGCCAGCCCCACTGGAAGGCGGTCACCTTCACGGTCACGGCCGGGTTGGGCGCGATGTTGTCGACCTTGTTCTCCGTGTACACGGTGAAGCCGAAGAGGACCAGGACGATCACGATCGGTACCGCGGTGTAGAAGATCTCCAGGGGGATGTGGTACTGGAACTGGCGCGGGATGGCGTCCGACCGGCGGCGGTAGCGGAAGACGGACCACAGGATGAGCGCGCCGGTGATCGCACCGACGACGATCGCAGCGATGACGGTCCCGGCGAACAGCAGGAACTCGTCATGGGCCTGGCTGGTCCGGCCGCGGTAGCCGTAGAAGGTGGGGAGCTTGCACCCGGCGAGGACCAGGGGCAGCGCCGCGGCGCCGGCGGCGGCGAGACGTCGGCGGCGCCGCGACCTGCGGCCGGCGTCGTCTGCGTGGCGCCGGCCGCGCCCGGCGTCGTGACGCGGGTCGGGCACGGAGGTGGACGGAGGCGAGGCGGTCACGGCGTGGAGACTAGCCAACGCGCCCTTGGCTTCACTAGTTCGGCCGAACGGCGCTGGCAACGGCGGTCGCCCGGAGCGAGGGGCCTGTCCTGCCCGGCTGGCGAGGCTGGCCCGGAAGTCAGTTGCCGTTCGCCTGCTCGCCGGCGGCCGACGACGACGGTGGCTCGGTGGTCTCCGTGGTCTCCGTGGCCTGGGCGTTCTGGGCGTTCTGGGCGTTCCTGGCCTGGCCTTCGGCCAGGCCCCGCTTGTACTCGGCCTGGGCGGAGCCCAGGGAGTGGAACAGCTTCGGCAGCTTGCTGCCGCCGAAGAAGACGATGAGGGCGACGACGACCAGGATGATCGCCCATTCGGAATCCAGCACGGCGAGCATGGGCCTGCCCCTCTCACGAGACGGCGCTCGGACGGGGAGCGCCGCCACGACCCTACTACTGGTGGCGGCTGGGGGTCGCCGCGCTGCACCACTGGCGGCGGCTGGGGGTCGCCGCGCTGCACCACTGGCGGCGGCTGGGGGTCGCCGCGCTGCACCACTGGCGGCGGCTGGGGGTCGGTCGGTGGCGCTCGAACCGTGCCCTCGGCCCCCGGCCGCCGGGGGCCGCTAGCCGGCCAGGAGGACGCCGAGCACCAGGGCGGCGATGGACGCCGCCGCCGCCACGGCACCCCAGACCGCCAGCCCGGCCCGGCTGCGGGCCCGTTGGTGGAGCCAGGCGCCCAGCCCGGCCAGCAGGACCACGGCGATCTTGGCGCCGAGCACGGCCTGCCAGGCTCCGGTCTGCCCGCCGGGCGCCGCGACGACGTTCCACACCCCGGTGGCGACGACCAGCGCGTACGCGGGCCACTGCACCCGAGCGAAGGCTCGTGCCAGCGACCGGGGCGCGTCGGGCCCGGCTCGCCGCGCCGCGGGGAGCAGGCCGACCATGGTGATCTGCCCGCCCACCCACACGGCGGCGCCGAGGACGTGCAGCGAGAGCCGGACGGCGGTGACGGCCGGGGCCAGCCCGGCGAGCAGCCCGGTCGACCTGCCCGGCCCCGTCACCACCGTCGTCCCGCCGCCCGCCCGGCTCCGGGGCCGGGCGGGCGGCGCCGGACCGGGCCCGCCGGTGCAGCGAGGGCTACTTGCCCTGCCACTTCGGCGGGCGCTTCTCGGCGAAGGCGATCGGACCCTCCATGGCGTCGGCCGACGAGAAGACCGCGCCCACCGCCTCGGTGTTCAGCTTCCACGCCTCGGCCTCCGTCAGGCCCGGCGCCTGGCGCATCACGCGCTTGGACCACTGCAGGGCCAGCGGCGCGTTGGCGGCGACGGCGGCGGCGAGGGCCAGCGCCTCGTCGAGCAGGCGGTCGGCCGGGACGACGCGGTTGACGAGCCCGAGGGAGGCGGCGCGGGCCGCGTCGATGGGGTCGCCGGTGAGCGCCAGCTCCAGGGCGATGGCCAGCGGCAGGCGCTGCGGGAGGCGGAACAGGCCCCCGGCGCCGGCGACCAGCCCGCGCTTGGCCTCGGGGATGCCGAAGACGGCGTGCTCGGCGGCGACGACCAGGTCGCACGAGAGCATGATCTCGCAGCCCCCGGCCAGGCACGAGCCGTTCACGGCGGCGATCAGCGGCTTCGGGAAGTCCCGCTCGGCGATGCCGGCGAAGCCCCCGGAAGCGCCCATGATGGCGGCGCCCTCGCCGGCGGCGAACGCCTTCAGGTCCATGCCCGCCGAGAACGCCTTGTCCCCGGCGCCCGTGAGCACCACGACCGAGCACGTGCCGTCGGTGGCCAGCTCGTCGAGCGCAGCCGACATCTGCGCCGTCACCTCGCCGTTGATGGCGTTGCGCGCCTCCGGACGGTTGATGGTCAGGATCTCGACCTGCCCGCGCCGCTCACGCTCGACTGCTGCCATTGCCTGTCCCTCCGTCTGTCCGTTGCGTGGGTTGCCGGAGGCCGGCCGACGCGTCGCCGCCGGCCCCCGAGCGTTGCCCCCCGTGCTCCGGCTGCCGGCGCGCGGCGCCGATGCCGGCGCCGCGCCCGCGGGCACACCGGCGCGGGCACCGCCAGTCTGGCCGACGGGGACGTCCGGTGCACTTCCCGGCGGCGACGGGCATCCCGCCGCCGCCGACGGCACCCTGGGTGGCCCCAGACGATGCCGGGAGCCCGGGCCGTCCCCGGCCCGGGCTCCCGGCTCCCGCTGCGGGTGGCGGACCGTCCTTGGCTCGGGCTCCCGGCTCCCGCTGCCGGTGCCGGGCGCGACCAGCCCGGAGGACGGCCGGCGGCGCTAGCCTGTCGGCCGCGCTCGGGGAAGGGGGAGCCCGGACGCCGCGGGAGGGAGGCCAGGGGACCATGGGGGGAACGCGATCGAGGGTCGTGCGCCACTACGTCCCGGTCGCCGTGGCCGCCGCCGCCGTCGCCCTGCTCGTCGTGCTGGCGCCCACGGTGGCGCCGCCGGCGGCCGCGCCGGCCGCGTCGAGCGGCGCTGGTGCCGGGGCCCGCCCGGCATACCCGCCGGGCGACGCGCCGGGGGACCCGGGGGTCGCCGCCAGCGGGGTCCGCTGCGGCAACGGCGCCCGGCAGGTCACGTGGTCGCGGTACGCCCCGTACTGCCAGCCGGCCTTCCACGGGCACAACGGCGGCGCCACGTCACCGGGCGTCACCGGCAGCACGATCACGGTGACGTTCCGGTACGCGGCCACGCCGATCGAGCAGAAGCTCTTCGCCCAGGTGGCACCGGGAACCTTCGAGACCGAGGCCCAGAGCATCGCCCTGGCCCGGCAGTACGTGTCGCTGTTCAACCGTGACTTCGACCTGTACGGCAGGAGGGTCGTCCTCAAGGTGTTCAACGGCAAGGGCGACTTCCTCGCCGAGCTGTCGGGGACGGGGAAGGTGGCGGCGCAGGCCGACGCGTCGACGGCCAAGAGCCTGGGAGCCTTCGCCGACGTCTCGGGCACCGTCTTCAACACGGCCCCCTACGACGACGCCCTGTCCGCCCAGCACGTGGTCTCCGTCGGCGGGCTGCTGGCCTCGGCGACGGCGATGCGGGCCCACGCGCCCTACCAGTACTTCCCCGGGCCGGACTGCGAGAAGACGGCGACCTCGACGGCGGCGGTCGTGGCTCGGGCCATGGCCGGGCTGCCGGCCATCTACGCGGGCAGCGCCGCGCTCCGGCACCGCACGCGGACGTTCGCCCTCATCTCCCCGGACAACGCCGCCTACGCGACCTGCGGGCAGGCGGTCGTGACGGACCTGGCGGACCGCTACGGCATCCACCTGAAGGCCTGGATCAAGTACCACCTCAGCCTGAACGCCCTGCAGACGGCGGCGGCGCAGGCTGCCAACACCGTCACCCAGCTCCAGGCCGACGGCGTCACCACCGTGCTGTGCGGCTGCGACCCGATCACCCCGCTGTTCCTGGCCCAGGACGCCGCCACCCAGCACTACGAGCCGGAGTGGCTGGCGCTGGGGTACGGCGACGCCTTCAGCCGGCTGCCGAGCGCGGTGAGCCCGGCGGAGTGGGACCACTCGATCGCCGGCGGCTACGCGTCGCTGCCGCCGGCGCAGCAGGAGGCCGTGGCCGCCTACCGGCTGGCCACCCACGACCCCACCGCCACGCCGCCGCCGTCGTACCAGTACGTGTACGAGCCGCTGCTCCTGCTGTTCGACGGGCTGCAGGCCGCCGGCCCCGACCTGACGCCCGCGACGTTCGCGGCCGGGATCGCCTCGCTGCCGCCCTCGCTGCCGGGCGGCGAGTTCGGGCCGTGGTCGTTCGGGCCCGGCACGGTCGACCCGTCGGCCGGCTTCCAGCTGCTGCGGTGGGACAGCACGGCCACGAGCCCGCAGGACGGCAAGCCGGGCACGGGGCTGCCCTGCAACGGCGGCACGGTCTACCGGTTCGCCGACGTGGCGGCGACGTTGCCCGACCACCGCCAGCTCCAGTGCCCCGCGGTCCCGTGACGCCGGGCGGTGCGCCGGCCGGACCCCCTGCGGGCGGCCCCGGCGGCGGCGGCCCGCGCGCGCTGCGCCGGCCGCCCGGGCCGAGGCG
>JAJZYI010000055.1 GCA_021798135.1 Actinomycetes bacterium
GGCCGCCACGGCGGGCGCGGACGGGCCGGCCGGCCGGCCCCGCACGGCTGCCACGGCCAGGCGCACGCCGTCGCGCACCAGCCCGACCAGGCCGTCGGGCGCGGTCATGGCGACGACGATGATGGCGCCGCCGTAGATCACCCCGGTCCACGTGCTGATCGGCGTGACCCACAGGGGCAGGCCGACCACGAGCACGGCGCCGGCGAGGGCCCCGACCCACGTCTGCATCCCGCCGAGCACCACGATGGTGAGGGCGGTGACGATGGCCGAGAACCCGCCCTGGCTCGGCTGGATCGTGCTGAACAGCAGCGCGTACGAGGCCCCGGACAGCGCGCCGAGCACGGCGCTGCCGACGAACACCGCCCGCTCCACCCGGCGGACGCGGATGCCGAGCGCGGCGGCCACGTCGCTGTCGTTCCGCATCACCCGCACCACCCTGCCGGGCCGTCCCCGCTCGGTGAGCGCCAGGGCGGCGGCGGCGACCGCCACGATCCCCAGGACCCACCACGTGCCGAGCCGCACCGGGATGGCGAACAGCCCCTCGGCACCTCCGGTGAGCGAGGTGGCGTTGGTGATGAGCACCACGACGACGAGGTCCAGCGCCACGGTGGCCATGGCGAGGTAGAGGCCGTGCAGGCGGGCCAGGGCCACCGACATCACCGCGCCGAGGGCGGCGGCCCCGGCGATGACCACCACGAAGGCCAGCACCGTCGGCTGGCCGTGCTTGGCCATGATCCCCGCCGTGTAGCCGCCCAGCGACCAGAACGCCACGCTGCCCAGCGAGAACACCCCGGCACGCAGGCAGATCTGGATGCTGAAGGCGAGGAGCGCGTCCACCAGCATCGTCTGGATGGTGGAGGCGTTGGTGGAGAAGAACGAGCCGAGGCTCGCGAGCAGCACCGGTGCGTGCGCGAGCGGCATGGCTACACCCGCTGCGTCCGCTGGGCGCGGAACAGCCCCTCGGGCCGAAGGGCCAGGACGAGCAGGATGACGCCGAAGACCACGGCGTTCTGCCACTGGCCGACCCCCGCGGCGATCACGGCGGTCTCGGCGCCGGCGACCAGGAAGGCGCCGATCACGGTGCCGGCGATGCTGCCGACGCCGCCCAGGATCACCACGGCGAAGGCGGTGAGCAGGTAGCCGTCCCCGACCGACGAGTCGATGCCGCCGACGCTCAGCGAGAACAGCACGCCGGCCGCGGCGGCGAGCGCACCGCTCACGAACAGGGTGAGGGCAGCCAGGCGATCGGCGGACACGCCGAACAGGCCCGACGTCCGGACGTCGAAGGCGACGGCCCGCAGCGCCCGCCCGTGACGGGACCGCCGGACCCACTGGGCCAGCGCCACGCCGAGCGCGAGCGCCAGGACGAGCAGGATGACGTCGAGGTTGGTGACGTGCACCTTCGACCCGATGGTGTAGGTGACGGGCTGGAACACCTTGCGGGGGATGTAGAAGATGGTGTCCCCCGTCTTGTTGGCCACGACCTGGGTGATGATCGCCGCCGCACCGATGCTGGTGATGAGCATGGTGAGCTCACGGCGCTTGCGGTCGTCGACGCTGCGGCGGACGTACCGGAAGATCCCGACCTCCAGGGCGACCGACACCAGGCCCGTCACCACCATGGCGATGGGCAGCACGGCCACCAGCGGCATGGGCAGGGCCCGGGCCACCTCGTAGGCCGTGAACGGTCCCAGCAGGAACAGCGCTCCCTGGGCCAGGTTCAGCACGTCGAGGATCCCCCACACGAGGGAGAGCCCCAGGGCGAACAGCGCGTACACCGAACCGAGCGCCAGCGCGTCGATGATCTGGTTGGCGGTCTGGTCCACCGTTGCCTTCCTCTCCTCGCCGGCACGTGCCGGCGGGGCCGGGACGGGGGCGACGGCCGGCCCGGGGTCAGCCCCCGTCCGGCCGCCGCCCCGCTCCCGTCAGCCGAGCGCTGCGATCGTCTCCTTGCCGTTCTCCCACTTCACGAGGACGCCGGGCGTGGTGACGTTCTTGTTGCCCGGACCGAACCACTTGAGGGGGCCGACCGCACCGGTGAAGCCCTTGGCCGCCACGGCGGCCATGCCCTTCAGCAGCCCGGCCCGCGTGGCAGCGGGGGCGTCCTTGATGGCGTTCGCCAGGAACGTCATCGTGTCGTAGCCCTCGGCGTCGTACGCGTTCGGCGTGCTGCCGGGGTAGGCGGCCTCGAAAGCCTTGGTGAAGGCCTGGCTGGTGGGGTACGTCAGGTCCGGCGTGTAGTCCATCGGGTACACGACGCCGTTGGCCAGGGCCCCGGCGGGCTTGAGCGCGCCGGCCTGCATGGCCGTCTCGCCGAAGATGATGCCCTTGTAGCCGTCGTTGCGCAGCGCCGTGATGAGGTCGGGGTTCTGCGGGCCGATCACCATCAGGCCGACCGCGCCCGGGTTCTCACCGGCGATCTTGGACGCCAGGCTGGCCACGTTGGTGTCGGCGATCGGGATGCCGTCGCTCGACACGAGCTTCATGTTGGCCTTCTTCAGCAGGCTCGGGTACTGCTGGGTGCCCACCTGGACCAGCGTCGGGTTGTCCGAGTCGTACACCATGGCCACCGACGTGACGTTGTTCTTCTGCAGGTACGGGATGGTCAGCGGGTTGTAGAGCAGCTGCGACACCGTCGTCCGGTAGATGTTGTTGCCCATGGTGAGGATCTGGGTGTCCTCGTTCACGGCCTCCAGGTAGGGCAGGCCGGCCTTGGCCGCGATCGGCTCGGTGGCCAGGCCCTCGTTGCTCAGCAGCGGGCCGATGACGGCCAGGGCGTTGGAGCTCGCCACCTGGTTCATGAGGCTGATGGCGTTCTGCTGGTTCGACTGCGTGTCCTTGACCGTCAGCTGGATCGTCGAGTTGCCGAGGAAGTGGCTGGCGTTGAGCTCGTCGAGCCGCAGCTTCATGCCCTCGAGCAGCTGCACGCCGACGTAGCCGGCCGCTCCGGTCTGGTCACCGACGTAGGCGACCGGGATGGTGGCCGGCAGCTTGGCGGTGCCCCCGGCAGACGTGGCCGACGACGCGCCGGCCGCCGAGCTCGAGCTCGAGCTCGAGCTCGACGAGCTCGACGAGCACGCTGCGAGCGTCAACGCGGCCGCGCCGGCAAGCACGCCGACGGCCAACCGGCCCCGCAACGGGTTCGATCGCGGCTTCATGGTCCCTCCCATCATCGTCGGTGGACCTGCGGGTGCCGACGAGGGCGTGCGGCACGGGCAGTGCACGCTGGTGCCCCCTCGGCGCCCCCCGGGGCCACCAGGTGCTTCGTTCGCGTCCTTGCGGCGGGTCGGGTCCCATGGCCCGCACCGGTCCTGGCTCGCTGGCCTACGGCAATTTCAACCAACCAACCGGTTGGCATGGTAACACCGGCCCCGCACCCCGGCAACGCTTGCACGACCGGGTCGGCCCCGGAAACCTGCACCGCTCCCGGGGGCCGGGGTGGCACCTGCCCGCGCCCCGGCGCCGGCGCCGCCGTCAGCTCGGCGGCTTCCCTCCCGGCTCGGCGAGAGGCTTCCCTCCCGGCTCGGCGAGGGGCTTCCCTCCCGGCCCGGCGAGCGGCTTCCCTCCCAGCTCGGCGAGCAGCGCCTCGCGCAGGCGGAACTTCTGGATCTTGGTCGCCGACATCGGCCACTCCTCGACGAACCGGACGTGGCGCGGGACCTTGAAGCCGGCGATCCGCCCGGTGCAGTGCGCCACGACCTCCTCGGCCGTGAGGTGCTGCCCCGTGTGCAGCTCGACGAAGGCGGCGGGCACCTCCACCAGGCGTTCGTCGGGCACGCCGACCACCTGCGCCAGCTTGACGGCGGGATGGGTGCAGAGGAACGACTCGATCTCGGCGGCGGCGACGTTCTCCCCGCCGACCTTCAGCATGTCCTTCGTCCGGCCGCGGTAGGCGATGCGCCCGGACCCGTCCAGCACGCCGATGTCCCCCGTGTGGAACCAGCCCTCCGCGTCGAGCACCGCCGCCGTCTGCCCGGGGTCGTCGTGGTACCCGTCGAACAGGCTGTAGCCGCGCACCAGGATCTCCCCCGGCTGCCCGGCCGGCAGGTCGGCCCCGTCCTCGCCCACGATCCGCAGCTCGATCCCCGGGAACGGCCGCCCGCAGGTCTCCAGCCGCTGCTCCGCGGTGTCGTCCAGCTCGTTGTAGGCGACGACCCCGCCCACCTCGGTGCAGCCGTAGGAGCCGATCTGCACCGCGTGGGGGAGCGCGGCCTGCATCGACCGCAGCAGGTCCGGCGGTGCCACGTTCAGCATGGCGCGGACCTGCCCGAGCTCCGTCGACGCGACGTCCGGGTGGTGGAGCAGCGCCTGGGTGATCGTCGGGAACGTCGGGTAGAGGACGGTGGCCCGCTCGCGCCCGATCATGGCGAGCGCCTCGCCGGGCTCGAAGTGCGTCATCGTGCAGAAGGTGGCGCCGGCGTCGACGCAGGCGAGCCACGGCAGGACCGCCCCCATGTGGAACAGCGGCAGCGGGTCCCAGAACCGGTCGTCGGGGCCGAGCGCGAACCGCCGCCGCGCCGCCCTCGCGTTGCGCACGACGGCCTCGTGCCCGAGGACGCACCCCTTCGGCTGGGCGGTCGTGCCCGACGTGTACATCATGATCGCCGGGTCGCGCACCCGCACCCGCTCGGCGGCCCGCTCCACGGCGTCCTCCGGCACCGACGCAGCAAGGGCGGCGAACCGTTCCTCGGGGAACAGGCCCGGCGGGGACGAGCGGCCCATCAGCACGACCGACCGCAGCGCGGGCACCGCCTGCAGGTCCAGCGCCTGGGGCTGCGGCGCCTCGGCGAGCCCCGGGAGCGCCCGGTGCAGGATGCCGACGAAGTCGACGTGGTCGGCGACCAGGTCGGTGGTGAACAGCACGCGCAGCCCCGCATGGGCCACCACGTAGGCGAGCTCCGCCACCTTGAACCGGGCGTTCACCGGCACGACGACGGCCCCGACGGTGCTGGCCCCGAGCAGCACGCTGACGAAAACCGGGCAGTTGGGCATGAGCAGCCCGACCCGGTCGCCCCGGCCGACGCCCATGGCCAGCAGGCTCCGCGCCACGCCGGCGGCGTCCTCCACCAGCGCGCCGTAGGTCGAGCGGTGTTCGGGGAAGACCACGGCGGCGGCCTCGGGGGACCGCTCGGCCGCGGCGGCGACGAGGTCGGCGATGGTGCAGGCGTCGCTCCGGGCCCGGCGCTTCGCGCCCCGGTCCGGGTCCGGTGCCGTCACGAGCCGCCGGGGGCAGTCACGGTCGGCTCGGGGGCCTCGTCCCGCCACCAGACGTCGTGGTCCACCCAGACGATGCGGCCGGCGAGGACGTCCGCCGCGGTCATGCCGGGCTTGGTCACGTCCCAGCGCCGATCGGTCTGGACCAGCTGCAGCAGCGTGCCGAAGCCCGACCTGGGGCGGATGTAAGCCTCGCGCCAGGCCGGGTGCGACGGGTTGAGGTCCACCGTCTCGTACCCCTGCTCCTCCACCTCGCTGACCGCCTGGAGCAGGTCGTCGACGAAGATCGTCATGTGGTGGAAGCCCTGGCCGTGGCGCTCGAGGTAGCGGTGCAGGTACGAGCCCTCGTCGAGCGGGGTCATGAGCTCCAGCTTGACGTGCGGAAGCTGCACCTGGACGGTGCGGATGGACTTGACAGCGTCGTCACCGCCGAGGACGAAGCGGCCGCCGAGGACGTCGCAGAAGAGGTGCACCGCGCCGGGAAGGTCGGCGGTGGCGATGGCGATGTGGTCGATCGCCTGAAGGTTCATGTCGGCCTCCGTGGGGTCCGGCGGGCACCCGTGCCCGCCGGCGACGTGTGTGCGGTCGTCCGCGCGGGCGCGTGGCTCCGGAGCGGCCCTGGTCGTCCGCACCTGCACGCGCCGGTGCGCGCGGCACTGTGGCCGGCCCGCCGCGGCGCGGGCCGGCCACGGCACCGTCACACGTTGCGGTCGTGGTCCTGCCAGTACGGCTCGCGCAGCTCGCGCTTCAGGATCTTGCCGGTGGGCGCCTTGGGCAGCGCGTCCAGGAACTCCACCGAGCGCGGCTTCTGGTACGAGGCGAGGTGCTGGCGGGCGGTGTCGATGATGTCCTGCTCGGTGGCCTGCTGGCCGGGCTTCAGGACCACGAACGCCTTGACCGTCTCGCCCCACTCCTCGTCGGGGACCCCGATCACGGCCGACTCCAGCACCGCCGGGTGCCTGGCGATGGCCTCCTCGACCTGCACCGAGTAGATGTTCTCCCCGCCCGAGATGATCATGTCCTTCGCCCGGTCGACGATGAAGACGTAGCGGTCCTCGTCCCAGGTGGCGACGTCCCCGGTCCACATCCAGCCGTCGCGCAGCGTCTGCGCCGTGAGGTCCGGCCGCCCCCAGTAGCCGAGCATGTTGGCCTCGGACCGCACGATGATCTCGCCCGTCGTCTTGCCGTCGGTCGGCACCGGGTTGCCCTGCGGGTCCACCACGCGCACGGACGTCACGAACCCCTCGCGGCCGCACGACCGCAGCCGCTCGGCGTGCACGCCCCGGACCGCGTCACGGTGGTCCTCCTGCGCCAGGAACGTCATCGTCGTCCCCTCGGTCTGCCCGTAGCCCTGGATCAGCGTGCAGGGGAACGAGTCGAGCGCCGCCTTCACCACCGTCGCCGGCATCGGGCCGCCGCCGTACTGGATGTTGCGCAGGCTGGAGAGGTCGTACGACCCGAAGTTCTCCACCGCCATCATCCAGTTCAGCATCGTCGTGATGCCGAGGAACGCCGACACGCGCTCCTCCTGGATCAGCTCGAGGGCCAGCTTGGCGTCGAAGTTCATGAGGACCAGCGGGCACCCGTGCGCCAGGTAGTTCATGGAGAGCACGACGGGGATGTGGTACATCTGCCCGGTCAGCATGTACACGTCGGTGGGCACCACGCGCTCCGCCACCGTCTGGTTGAGCATGCCCATGTACACGCTCTTGTGCGAGTGCAGCGCGCCCTTCGACTCACCCGTGGTGCCACCGGTGTACAGGATGAAGAAGGGGTCGTCGTTCCCGACCCCGGCGGACCACTGCGGCTCCTCGTCCGAGGCGCCCGCCAGCATGTCCTCGTAGGTGCCGTCGCCGCCGGCGCCGTACTGCAGCCAGGTCGGGACGTCGACCATGCCCTGCAGCTCCCCGCCCTCCTTCAGGAACTCGTCGGACACGATCAGCGCCTTGGGCGACGCGTCGGACACGATCTTGGCCAGCTCCTTCACCCCGAGCCGCCAGTTCAGGGGCTGGGCGATCAGCCCGGCGCGGCCTGCCGCGAAGTACAGCTCCTGGTACTCGATGGAGTTCTTCGACAGGATCGCCACGCGGTCACCCTGGTCCAGCGACAGGCCGCCGCGGAGACCGTTCGCCACCCGCCGGACCCGCTCGTCCAGCTCGCCGAACGTGATCCGCCGCTGGTTCGGCACGTCGATGATCGCCTCGGACTTCGGGCGCAGCGCCGCGTGCTTCGCCGGGATCATCCCGATGTTCATGATCGGTCCCTTCCGTCGCCGGCCCGGCGCTGGCACGCGATGCCGGCGACGGGCGGTCTGCTGGGTGTACGGGGCTGGCTCCCGCCGGGAGCGGCGGGGAGGCGCGGGGCCAGGCGGCCTGCCCGGGTGATCGTCGCGCGATCCGCGCCGGCATGGCTGGCGGCCGCTGCGCTACCCGACATCGTCCCTCCCCGGCCTGGCCGCTCGTCACATGCGGGCGGGCCACCGCCACCGTCGCCCCGCCGACGGCTCACGCCGGTGCCGGCCGCGCCCTGGCCGTGACCCACGGCCCGGCAGGCTCTCTACCAACCGTTTGGTGGCCTGACTGTAACACCGGTCCCGGGACCTGACAACCGGTCCCGGGAGCCGACAAGGAGCCCCGGGAGCCGACAAGGAGCCCCGGGAGCCGACGGAGCATGACGGCGCCGCGACGAGCAGCCCTGGCACCCCGCCGGGACACGGCCGGCGTCAGGGGGCCCGCTCCGGCACCAGCGAGCTCGCCAGCGAGCGCGGGACACGGCCGGCGTCGGGGAGCCCGCTCCGGCACCAGCGAGCGCGCCAGCGAGCGCGCGACACGGCCGGCGTCGGGGGGCCCGCTCCGGGGCAGGGGAGCGGCGGTCGCTCGCAGCACCCCCGCCGCCGGGCCCTGATGGACCAAACGGTTGGTTTGCTATGCTCGGGGGCGCCGCCGGCCCGCCCGGCGCCGGCGCGCCCGACGAAGGAGCGTTCGATGCCACACCGGCACCCGCGGCACGCACGGCCGCAGCGCACATGAGCCCGGCGCCGGCCGCCGCCGGCGCCGCCGCCGGCACGGCCGCACCTGCTATCGAACGGGTCGACCCCAGGCCGCAGGTGGTCGAGCGCGACGGCGTGGCCCTCCTGGCCGGCGGCCGCTGCCAGGCGTGCCGTTACCCGACCGCCACGCCGCTCCCCCGGTGCCCGGTGTGCGGCGGCCCGGGCGAGCCCGACGAGATCGGTCCAGGCGGGACGGTGTTCAGCGCCACCGTGCTCCGCATCCCGGTGCCCGGCCGGACCCCGCCCCTCGCCCTCGCCTACGTCGACCTCGACGACGGGCCGCGCATCCTGGCGCACGTGGGCGGCGACGCCGCCTTCGCCGCCGCCCCCGGCAGCCGCGTCCACCTGGTGGGTCGCACCGGGGACGGCGACCCCCTGGTGGCGCCGGACGCCGCGGCCGCCCCGACCAGCGGGAGCGCGTCGTGAGGGCGGCCGTCTACGGCGTGGGCACCACGATGTTCGGCAAGCAGCCCGACAAGGGTGGTCCGGAGCTCGCCCGGCAGGCGGTGTACGAGGCCCTGGCGGACGCCGGTGTCGACAGCGTCGACGCCGTGTTCGCCGGCACGGTCTTCGGGGCACCCGGCACCGCCCAGCGCGCGCTCCAGACCGTCGGCATCACCGAGGTGCCCATCGTCACCATCGAGAACGCCTGCGCCAGCGGCACCACCGCCTTCCACGAGGCGTGCAGCGCCGTCGCCTCCGGCCGCTACGGCAGGGTCCTGGCGCTCGGCATCGAGACGATGACGCTGCACTTCACGGGCCCCATCCTCCCCGAGGCCACGGACGCCGACGGCCGTCAGGGCATGGCCATGCCCAGCATCTACGCCATGTCGGCGGCGCGGTACCAGGCGGAGCACGGCGTCACCGACGAGCAGCTCGCCCTGGTGTCGGTCAAGAACCACCGCCACGGCACGGCGAACCCCCGCGCCCAGCACGCCGGCGAGCTCACCGTGGAGCAGATCCTGGGGTCGCGCATGATCGCCGACCCCCTCACGCTCCTGCAGTGCTGCGCCATCTCGGACGCCGCCGCCGCGGCGGTCGTCGGGCCCGAGCGGGGCGTGTCCCGCGACGTCCCCGTCCGGGCCACGGTGCTGCGCTCGGGCAAGCTGTGGGACCACCGCACCCCGCACGTGTGGGGGTACGACATCGTCCGCGACACGGCCGCCGCCGCCTACGAGCAGGCGGGCATCGGGCCGAGCGACGTCGACGTGCTCGAGGTCCACGACGCCTTCACCATCGGCGAGATCGTCACCACCGAGGCGCTGGGCCTGGCCCCGCTCGGTGGCGGTGCCGAGCTGTGCCAGTCGGGTCACACGTGGCTCGGGGGCCGCCAGCCCGTGAACCCCTCGGGAGGCCTGCTCTCGCGAGGCCACCCGCTCGGGGCCACCGGGCTCGCCCAGCTGGCCGAGATCGTGTGGCAGCTGCGAGGCGACGCCGGCGGCCGGCAGGTCGAGGGCGCCCGGCTCGGCCTGGTCGAGACCATGGGCGGCGGCACCGCCGGCGTGGACGGCAACGGCTGCGTGGTGGCCATCCTGGGAGGCTGACGCCGGCTCGCCGCGACCGACGGGCGGCCGCGGCGGCACGACCCCGGCGCCATCGCCGGGCAAGGGCACGACCCCGGCACCAGCGCCGGGCAAGGGCACGACCCCGGCGCCAGCGCCGGGCAGAGACACGACCCCGGCACCAGCGCCGGGCAAGGACACGGCCCCGCCGAGCCGGAGCCGGAGCGGACCTCCCGGCGCGGCCGGGGCGCGGAAGGAGCAGCAACGATGGTCGACGACGACATCCTGTCGCCCGAGCGGGTGGCGGACCCCTACCCCTACTTCGCCCAGCTCCGCCAGGAGGACCCGGTGCACTGGAACGAGCAGTACCGGGCCTGGTTCGTCCACCGCTTCGCGGACGTGTGGGAGGGGCTGCGCAACCCGGCGCTGTCGTCGGACCGGGTGCAACCCGTGTTCGAGAACAAGCTGACCCCCGAGCAGCAGGAGCAGCGCCGGCCCACCTTCGAGATCCTGGAGCACTGGATGGTGTTCCACGACCCGCCCGACCACACCCGGCTGCGGCGGCTGGTCAACCAGGCCTTCACGCCGAAGCAGATCCAGGCCCTGCGGCCGCGGATCGAGCAGGTGGTGTCCGACCTGCTCGACGACGTCGGGCCGCGCGGCGAGATCGACCTCATCCGGGACTTCGCCTACCCGATCCCCGCCGTCATCATCGCCGAGATGATGGGCGTGCCCGCCGAGGACCGGGACCTGTTCAAGGAGTGGTCCGACGCCATCATGATCCTGGTGTTCGGCGGCGCTCGCGTGGAGGACCGCCGCGAGCGCGCCCAGCGCAGCCTGCTGGAGCTGGCCGAGTACCTGCACGGGCTCATCCGCCGGTTCCGCCAGGACCCGGCGGACAACCTGATCACCTCGCTGGTCCAGGCCAAGGAGCAGGACGACACGCTGAGCGAGGACGAGATCGTCTCCACCTGCACCCTGCTGCTGTTCGGCGGGCACGAGACGACCACCAACCTGATCGGCAACGGGACCCGGACCCTGCTCGACCACCCCGACCAGCTCCAGCGCCTGCGCGACGACCCCAAGCTGCTCACGAGCGCCGTCGAGGAGCTGCTGCGGTTCGACGGGCCGTCGAAGATGCAGGTCCGCCTGGTGGCCGAGGACACCGAGCTCGGCGACAAGAAGCTGCGTGCGGGCGACGAGCTCTACTTCGTGCAGGCCGCCGCCAACCGGGATCCCGAGGAGTTCGCCGACCCCGACACGGTGGACCTCGGCCGCTCCCCCAACCGCCACATCGGCTTCGGCTTCGGCCTGCACCACTGCCTGGGCGCCCCGCTCGCCCGCCTGGAGGGGTCGATCGCCATCGACGCCCTCGTCCGGCGGCTGCCGGACCTCCGACCCGGCCCCGGGCCCGAGGTGTGGCACCCGACGCTCATCTCGCGGGGCATGGAGCACTTCCCCGTCTCGTTCACCCCGGTCGGGTCCGAGGGCCGCACCAGCGGCGGGGCGGCGGCATGAGCGCGGCCCCCGGCTCGGACGCCACACCGGCGGGCGCCGGCGCCCCCCGCGTGCCGGGCGGGCCCCACGGCGTCCTGTCGCTCGACGGCCGGATCGCCCTGGTCACCGGCGCCTCCGGCGACCTCGGCCGGGCCATCGCCGTCGCCCTGGCGGAGCACGGCGCGTCGGTCGCCCTGCTCGCCCGCACCGAGGAGAAGCTGCGCGAGACCGCCGACCTGGTGGCGGCAGCCGGCGGGCGCTCCCTCGTGATCCCCTGCGACGTGACCGACACCGACCAGGTGGAGCAGGCCGTGGCACGGACCGAGGCAGAGCTCGGCCCCATCCATGCGGTGGTGAACAACGCCGGCGGCGCCCGCTTCATGGCGCCGATCCTGGACGTGGCCGACCGCGGGTGGGACAAGACCGTCGCGCTCAACCTGACCGCGCCGTTCATCGTCGCCCGGGCCGCGGCCCGGGGCATGGTGGCACGCCGCAGCGGCGTGGTCGTCAACGTGGCGTCCCTCGCCGGCCTGCGCGGTCTGCCGTCGCTGTCCTTCTACTCGGCGTCCAAGGGCGGCCTGCTCATGCTCACGCGGGCCATGGCCCAGGAGTGGGGCGAGGCGGGCATCCGCGTGAACGCCGTGGCACCCGGCCTGGTGGAGACCGACGCGTGGGACCACTACCGCGACAACCCGGAGATGGCCCGCACGACCGGCAAGGACATCCCGCTCGGGCGCTGGGCCCAGCCCCACGAGGTGGCCCTGCCGGTGGTGTTCCTCGTCTCCGACGCCGCCTCCTACATCACGGGCGCCAACCTGGTGATCGACGGGGGCATGACGGCCTGACCGGCCGGTCCGTTCGGTCGGCCGGCTGCCGCCCGCCGGGCTGCTCGCGGCAGTCCCGGGCGGCAGCCGGCAACCGCCGACGGGGTGCCCGCGCCGTCGCCGAGCCGGCGGGGAGCCCGGCACCACCGAACCGGCGCACCCGCCGGCTCGCTACCAGCCTCTCCGGTGCACCGACGGAGGTGGTCGCCCCCTACTGGGGACCCGACACCACCTCGGCGCCGAAGCGGGCGATGGCCTGCAGCGTCTCGCGGTGGCCGGGACCGCCGGGCTGCCGGAGGCGGACGGCGACGTACCCGGCGCCGGTCCGTTCGTGCCAGTCCGCGACCGTCGCCCGCACCGTCGGCCCGTCGCCGACCAGGAACCGACCCGGCGCCAGCCGGTCGAAGGTGAAGTCGGCCCGGTCCCGGACGTCGTCGACCCACGGCTCCAGCTCACGGTGGTAGGTGCCCAGGTTGTAGTACAGCCGGTGCACGGCCAGGGCGTGCGGCCCCCACCGCTCGCGGCACGCCCGCTCGGAGTCGTCGATCCAGCCGTCGCGGAACAGCGCCACCGCTGGCACGCGCCCGGCGGCCGCGGCTGCGGCCCGGTAGCCCTCGGCCAGCCGCCCGATCGTGCCGACGTCACGCTGGGGGTCGGACAGCCAGGCGTCACCGAGCCGGCCGGCCCGGGCCACGCCGCGCGGGCCGTGGGCCCCGATCCACACCGGTGGCACGTCGAGCGGCGGCGCGCCGGCCAGCACGGGACCGGCGCCGCGGTGCGCGGGGCCGTCCAGGGCGACGTCCTCGCCGGCCAGGGCGCGCCGCAGTGCCGCCAGCGCCCGCTCCAGCGCCTCGCCCCGGCCGCGGTGCGGCACGCCGAACAGGTCGAAGTGGCCGGGGACGTGGCCGGGTCCGACACCGAGGATGAAGCGACCGCCGCTGGTCTGGTGCAGCATGGCCACGTCCTCGGCCAGCCGGGCCGGGTGGTACAGCGGCGCGGCCAGCACGCTCGTGCCGAAGCGCAGGGTGCTGGTGGCCTGCAGGAGCGCCGCGCCGAGCAGCAGCGGCGAGGTCAGCGAGCCGCCACGGGCCTGGTGGAAGTCCGGCAGGAACACCGCGTCGAAGCCGGCGGCTTCGGCCGCCACCGCCTCCGCCACGACCTCGTCCCACAGGGGGGCGATCGGCGTCCCCGCCGCCTGGATGGGCAGGACCAGGCCGAAGCGCACCGGAGCCGGCGCGCCGGGCGAGCCCGCCGCGGGCGAGCCCGCCGTGCGCGGCGCCGACCGAGCGTGTGCCGCGGCCGGCGCTGGCGCGCCCGGTCCCGCCGCAGCGGAACCGGGACTGGAACCGGCGCCGCCAGCCGGGGCGGCTGCCGGCGCCG
>JAJZYI010000056.1 GCA_021798135.1 Actinomycetes bacterium
CGCCCGCCGCACCGGGCGCGGGCGGGCCCGGCGTGGCAGCGGGGCGGGCGGGCCGCCGTGGTCCCGGGGCGGGCGGGGCCCGCCCGCTCAGCCGCGCCCGGCCCGGAAGGCGGCCAGCCAGCTCTCGAACTCGCTGGCCACGATGCGCGCACCCGTCAGCCCGTTCGCCTCGCGCGACGCCAGGAAGACGATCGGCGGGCCCATGATCTCGGGGCGCAGCAGGCGCTCGCGGGCGTCGCCGGGCAGCTCGTCGGGGATCATGCCGGTGTCGGTGGCCCCGCCGGGCAGCAGCAGGTCGACGGCCACGCCCAGGTCGCGCAGGTCCTCGGTCATCACGCGGCTGAGCGCCTCGGAGCCGGCCCGGGACGGCCCGTAGGGGGCGAAGCCGCGCCGCCCCATCGTCTGGTGGTTGATCGAGACGTTCACGATGCGGCCCGAGTGCCGCCGCACCATGTGCGGGGCGAACGCCCGGGCGACCAGGAAGTAGCCGGTCAGGTTGGTGGCGACGACGTCGGCGAACTGGTCCGGCGTGACCTCGAAGAACGGCATGGGCCGGTCGAAGAACCGGGGGTTCACCGTCCGCATGCCGATGCCAGCGTTGTTCACGAGCAGGTCGACCGCCCCGAGCCTGGCGACCGCCGAGGTCGCGGCCGCCTCCACCGAGGCGGGGTCGCGGACGTCGAGCGGAAGGGCGACGACCCGGTCACCGTGGGGGCCGCGGGCACGCAGGGCCGCCTGCAGGCGGATGCCGGGCCGGCTGGCGAGCGCGACCGTCGCGCCGGCCTGGAGCAGCGCGTCCGCCATCGCGGCGCCGAGGCCGCTGGTGGCGCCGGTCACCACGCAGCGCACGCCGGTCAGGTCCGTGCCGGCCCTCGGGCCCGTGCCGGCAGCTGCGCCGGGCCCTGCGGTCGCCTCGCCGCCAGTCGCCGTGCCGGCAGCTGCGCCGGGCGCGCCGGTCGCCTCGCCGCCGGTCGGCGTGCCGGTGGAAGGGTCGCTCACGTCGCCCGTTCTACCCGCTGCCTCCTCGCCGCGCCTGGCGGCGGTGCCCGAGGCGAGCAGCGCCGGACGCCGGGCGGCCTGGCGCGTGCGCCACCGGGTGCCGCTGCCCCTAGCGTTGCCGGCGTGTGCCTGCTGATCGTTCTGTCGCGTGTGGTGCCCGGTGCGCCGCTGGTGGTGGCGGCCAACCGCGACGAGCGCCTCGACCGGCCGGCTCGTGCCATGACCGTGCTGCGCGACGGCGGCCCGCGCGTCCTCGGCGGCGTCGACGAGCTGGCGGGCGGCACGTGGCTCGCGGTGAACGACCGGGGTGTCGTCGCCGGCCTCACCAACCTGCCCGCCGCCGGCGGCCGCGACCCGTCCCGGCGGTCGCGTGGGGAGCTGCCACTGGCGCTGGCCGCCTGCCCCGACGCGTCCACGGCGGCCGCCGTCGCCTCGGAGTTCCGCCCGGACGACTACAACCCGTGCTGGCTGCTCGTGGGCGACCGCCGGTCGCTGCACTACGTCGACCTGACCGGGACCGGGCCTCCGGCTGTCACCGAGCTCGGTCCGGGCGTCCACGTCCTCGGCAACAGCCCGCTCGGTGCGCCCTCACCCAAGGTGGACCACGTGCGCCGCCTGGTCGACCGGGTGGCCGGTGCCGGTGGGCCGGCGCTGTTCGGCGCGCTGGCCCGGGTGCTGGCCGACCACACGGTCACCACGCCCCTCGGCGACCCGGCACCGGCGTGGGGTGCCGGCCCGAGCCACGCCTCGGGCCGGGCAGGCGGCCCCGCACTCGCGTCGGCAGCCCCTCCCGGGGTGCCGGTCCGCCGTCCCGAGACCTCGGCCTGCTGCGTGCACACCGACGACTACGGCACCCGATCCTCGCTGCTCGTCGGCGTGGCGGACGACGAGCACCGTCCACCGGTGCTGTCCGTCGCCGACGGCTCGCCGTGCACGGCGGACTTCGTCGACGCCACGGACCTGTGGGTCGCGGGTGGCGCGAGCCGGGCCGGCAGCGGGTGAGCGCGGCTGGCGCGGGCCGCGGGTGGCGCGAGCCGGGCCGGCGGCTGGTCGGCACTGACGTCACGAGCGCCCGTGCCAGACGCGCCGGCGTCGGATCGTAGGATGCCACGGTGCGCGTGGACCACCATCCCGGCGGGATCGTCACGTGGCACTTCGCCATGGACGGCCCCGAGCTGACGGCGCTGTTCACGACCCGGCACGGCGGGTGCAGCAGCGGGCCCTACGCGGGCCTGAACCTGGCCTTCCACGTCGGGGACGACCCCGTGGCGGTGGCCGCCAACCGTGACGCGCTGTGCCGAGTGCTGGGCGTCGACCGCCTGACCGTCGCCGACCAGCAGCACGGGCGGCGGGTGGCGGTGGTGGACGCGTTGCTGGCGGGCGCCGGTCACGGGTCCGCGTCGGACGCCCGCGAGCGGCTCGGCGGCGTCGACGCGCTGGTCACCGACCGGCCCGGCGTGGCGATCGGGGTGCTGGTGGCCGACTGCGCGCCGGTCGTGCTCTACGACCCGGCGCGCAGGGCGGTCGGCGTGGTCCACGCGGGTCGGGCCGGTGCCTGCCTGGACGTGGTCGGCGCCGCCGTGGCGGCCATGTCCGAGCGCTTCGGGAGCCGGCCGGCCGACCTGCTGGCCGGTGTCGGCCCGTGCATCGGCGCGGGCTCGTACGAGATCGCCGCCGACGCCCTGGCCGAGGTGCGCGACGTGTTCGGCGACGGGCTGCTGCGGCCGACCGCAGGCGGCCGGGCGTGCTTCGACCTGCCCGGTGCGGTCCGGGAGCGCCTGCTGACGGCGGGCGTCGTCGGGGCTCACGTGGAGGAGATGGCGGTCGACACGGCGGCGGCCGGGGACGAGCTCTTCTCGGACCGGGCCGCCCGACCGTGCGGGCGGTCGATGCTCGTCGCCGTCCTGCGGCGTTGATGGTCGGCGGCGACCAGGGTGCCACGACGGGCGGCGGAGGTCCTGGCGGGGCTGGCGGCGACGCTGCCGGGACGGCCGGGGAGCTGCGCCGCCGAGCGCTCCGGCTGGAGTGGGTGACCACCGCGTGGAATTCGCTGGAGGTGGTGGTGACCGTCGCCCTGGGCGTGCGGGCCCGGTCCCTGGCGCTCGTCGCCTTCGGCCTCGACTCGCTGGTCGAGATCTTCGCCACCCTGATCGTGATCGGGCACCTGGGCGGCCGGCTGCCCGGGCCGAAGCTGCACGGGGGCCGGGCCCTGCGGCTGATCGCGGGGGCGTTCTGGCTGCTCGCCGCCTACCTGTTGGTGTCCGGCAGCCGCAGCCTGGCCGGGCACGCCAGGCCCGGGCACTCGCCGGCGGGCATCGCCTACCTGGCGGTGACGGCGGTCGTCATGTTCGCCCTGGCCGCCCGCAAGCGCCGGATCGCCACGGCGATGGGCAGCGGGCCGATGTCGCACGAGGCCTCCATGACGTTCCTCGACGGCGGGCTCAGCGTCGGGATCCTGGCCGCCCTGGCGGTGGACGCCGGCCTCGGCTGGTGGTGGGCCGACGCCACCGCCGCGGTGGCCGTCGCCGTGCTCGCCGTGCGCGAGGGCTTCGAAGCCTGGCGGGACGCCGCCGCCGAAGCAGCGGGCGCGCCACCGGGCTGAACGTGCGGCTCGCGAGCGGGCCCGGCGGGCGGTCCGGCACGGGCGACCCCGTCGCCACCTCGACCTGCATAATGGCGAGGACCGACCGTCACGCCCAGGGCGCGGAGCCGCCAGCCGGGCCGGGCCGGTGGTGGCACGCCGACCGGCCAGCCGGGACGCGTCCCTCGCCGACCGGCTGGCCGGGGCCCGCCACGCCCGCCGTCCTGGGCGCGTCCCGGGAGCTTCCGCAGCTGCCACCCGAGAGGAGGCAGCCGCCTGCCGACAGGAGAGAGAGCATGCCGTCACTTGCGGGCCGCACCGCCCTCGTCACCGGCGCGTCCAGGGGGATCGGCGCGGCCGTCGCCCGGGCGCTCGACGACGCCGGGGCCCGGGTGGCCCTGGTGGCCAGGGACGCGCGGGCGCTCGGCGAGGTCGCCGGCGCGCTCCTGCACGACCCGGTCGTCGTCGCCGCCGACCTCGGCGCGCCCGACGGGCCCGCCAAGGTCGCCAGGGACGTGCTCGGCGCCGTCGGGGCCGTGGACGTCCTGGTCAACAACGCGGCAGCCGCGGCCCGCCTCCCCATCACCGAGACGGGGCCCGCCGTCGTCGACGAGCTGCTGGCGGTCAACGTGCGCGCCCCGCTCCTGCTCACCGCCGCGCTCGTGCCGGGGATGGTCGCGCGCGGCGGGGGGTGCATCGTCAACGTCTCGTCGGTGTCGGGGCTCGTCGGGACGCCGAACCGGGCCGCCTATGCCGCATCCAAGGGCGCCCTCGACGCCGCCACCCGAGCGCTCGCCATGGAGCTGGGGCCGTCGGGCATCCGGGTGAACGCTGTCGCCCCCGGCGTCGTGGACACGGCGCTTTGGGCGAAGAACAAGGCCGTTCCCGGCGTCGTCGAGCGCGTCGAGGCCCTGACCCCGCTCCGCCGGTGGGGCGAGCCCGAGGACATCGCGGACGTCGTCGTCTTCCTGGCGTCCGACGCCGCCAGGCTCGTCACCGGGGAGACCATCTCGGTCGACGGCGGCATGGCCCACACCCTCGACCTGTACGGGGGACCGGTCTGACGACCCGCCCGCCGGGGCCGCCGTCGCGCGAACCGGTGCTCGCTGGGATCATGGGGGAGTCATGCCGGCGTGGCGGGCGATCGGGTGCGCGGACCGGTACCGGCTGGGATGATGGGCACGACCGGGACGGGGAGGTCGGATGCGGAACGGGTGGGTCCGGGTGGCGGCTGTGCTCCTGTCGGCGGCCGCCGGGCCGGCGGCGCTCGGCACGCTGGCCGCCGGGACGGCGGGCGCCCAGCCCGCGTCGGCCGGCGTGGTGGCGTTCGGGGACGCGACGGCGCACGGTGCGCCGTCCGCCGGCCAGCTCGTGGCGCCCGTGACCGCCGTCGTGGCGGACCCCGCGGGCGGGGGTTACTGGCTGGCCGCCGCCGACGGCGGGGTGTTCAGCTACGGGAAGGCCGCGTACCACGGCTCCCTGGGCGGGGCACCGCTCAACCAGCCGGTGGTGGGCATGGCCGCCACACCGGATGGCGGGGGCTACTGGCTGACCCCCGACCTGGGGGGCGTCGTCGCCTACGGCGACGCCGTCTCGTACTCGGCGTCCTCGACGTTCGTCGGGCCGAGGAACGCCCCGGTGGTGGGCATGGCGGCAACCCCGGACGGCAGGGGCTACTGGCAGGTGGCCGCCGACGGCGGGGTGTTCGCCTACGGCGACGCAGGCTTCTACGGCTCGATGGGCGGCAAGTCGCTCGACCAGCCGGTGGTGGGGATGGCGGCCACGCCGGACGGCAGGGGCTACTGGCTGGTGGCCGCCGACGGCGGGGTGTTCGCCTTCGGCGACGCAGGCTTCTACGGCTCGATGGGCGGCAGGTCCCTCAACCGGCCGGTGGTGGGGATGGCGGCCACGCCGGACGGCAGGGGCTACTGGCTGGTGGCGGCGGACGGCGGGGTGTTCGCCTTCGGCGACGCCGCTTTCCACGGCTCGGCCGCCGCGGCGCCGCCGAGCACGCCGGTGGCCGGCATGGCCGCCGTCCCGGGTGGCGGCGGCTACTGGCTCGCCACCTCCGTCGAGACCGGGCCGGCGGCGACGGCCGTGCCATCGGTGCAGGCCGACTGCGCGTCACCCCAGGCGGCGGGGGTGGTCCGGCCGTCGAGCATCCTGATCGCCTGCGGCGACGGCAACGCCAAGCTCACCGACCTGCGCTGGTCCTCGTGGACGGCGTCGACGGCCACCGCGACCGGGTTCTACACCCACAACCTCTGCGTCCCCGACTGCGCCCAGGGCACCTTCGTCTCCGCCCCCACCCAGGTGACCCTCGCCGACCCGGTGCCGACCGTCGCCGGACGCGAGTTCGCCCAGCTCACCTACACGTACGCCGACCCCTCCGACGCCGGTGGCCAGGCCAGCTCCCGGGGCGTCATCCCCGCGACCGAGGGCTGATCCCGGTGGAGCGCGTCGTCGCGATGCTGGGTCCGGGGCATCGGCGGTGACGCAACCGCCGTCCCGGTGGACCGTCGTGGGTGCGGCTCCCGCGGATAGCTTCGGTCCCGTGCCATCGGTCGCCCCCCGGGCAGCGCGCATGAGCGGCACGGCGGCGGCGCCGCGCTGGCGCGGCCGCCTGCACGTCGCCGCGTTCGTCGCCGCGGTGCCCGCGGGTGTCGCGCTGGCATGGCGCGAGCACGGGATCGCCGTCCTCGTCTACGCCGCCTGCCTGGTCTGCCTGTTCGGGACGAGCGCCGCGTACCACCTGTGGCCCATGGGCCCCGACCGGCGCCGGATTGCCCAGCGGGCGGACCACGCCATGATCTACCTGTACATCGCCGCCGCCTACAGCCCGTTCTGCCTGTACGTGGTGGGCGGGACCGTCGGCGACGTGGTCCTCGCCGTGGTGTGGGCCGGCGCGGCGGTGGGGATCGGCGCCAAGCTCCTCGCCTTCCAGCGCAGCCGCGCCGCCTCGGCGGCCCTCTACCTGGTGCTGGGCTGGCTCGCGGCGCTCACCCTGCCCGAAGCGGTCCGTCGGCTCGGCGCGGTCGACCTCGCCCTGCTCGGGTTCATGGGCCTGCTCTACACCGGTGGGGCGGTCGTGCTGGCCCGCCGCGCACCGGACCCGGCCCCCGACGTGTTCGGCTACCACGAGGTCTGGCACGCGGCGGTGGTGCTGGCCTGCGCCTGCTACTTCGCGGTGGTGTGGACCCTGCCAGCGCTCGGCCCTCACTGACGGGGCCCGCAGGCCGCGATCGGGGCGGCGTCCACTGGCAGTCCCCGCGACGGGGCGCGTGGCGACCGGGCGCGCCTCCGATCGCAGCGCGGCGATCCGATGGGCGGCAGCCGAATGCCCCGGCAGCGGAGGAGGTGGGGTTCGAACCCACGGTGGCCCTGCGACCACAACGGTCTTCGAGGACTCGACCTGGGTTCCGGCCGGTGTGACGATGTGCCGTTGACCTGGGCTCTCATGAGGCGACCGTCCGGCCTGTCCTGTGGACGACGTCGGACAATCCAGAATTTCTGGATTGAATTCTGGATCGCGGACCCCACCGGTGTCGGTACACCGTTGGGGGGACTCGCACACGGTGCGGATCGGTCTTCGTCCACTGCGTTCGCTGCGAGAGCCGCACCCCGTCGGTGGCCGTCGCCTGGTTGATGCGCCACCACGGCCTCGACCTGGAGACGGCCCTTCGCGAGGTGAGGATGGCCATCCCTGACACGCAGATCAACCCGACCCTGCTCGCCGCGCTCGAGAAGCTCTCAACCGCGTCCCCCTGACCCTCAACGTCCGTCGTCGCCCGATGGAGGGGCGGACTGCGGAGGTCAACTCGTGTGAGTCGGTCGTTCCTGATCAAGGGGCGATCCGCCGAGGAACGATCTTGAGGTGGTCTTCTCCGAGAGCCCGAACATGGGCGTAGTCGGTTGCGTCGAAGGTGGTCATCCACGGCTTGCGCAGGCCCGTGATGACTGCGATCGCCGGTCCGGGCAGCCCGCGGCGCTGCAGCTCCTGAGGCTCCGCATTCTCGAGGATGCAGAAGAGGCGGAACTGCTCGCGCTTCGGACCTTGCGTTCGCACCTCGTAGTACCCGCCCATGTCGCCGTGCATGGCCTCCCACCGACCACCCCCCGAGAACTTCGGTGGTGGGGCCTCGGCGACGGCATCGAGCACGGCCAGGAACTGGGCTCTCACCTTCAGAGGGCAGCCGTCGAGGAATTCGTCCGTGGGAACCCGCTCGTCCGCCGTCTTGTAGAAGACGATGTCCCACGCCACAGGGACGCCCCCGTGCTCGCTCGACGTGCCGGACGTCAGGCAGCCGAAGAGGAGCGACTGGTCTTGCGCTGCCTGGTCGCCGGCGGTCGGTCCCCGGTCGTCACCTCGAGCCGCGCCCCCAGCGCGCTGGCGATGGCGGCGATCGTCTTCAGCTCGGGGTTGACCTCCGCCGTGAAAAGGCGCCGGACCGTGGAAGGGTTCCGTCCGATCAGCCGTGCAAGTTCCGCCTTCGAGACACCCGACGACTCCCGCAGGGAGTCGAGCTGGCGCATGATGGCATCCACCTGCGCGATCTCAGCTCGCATGCGCCGGTACTCGGCCTCGAAGGCGGGATCCCGAAGTTCGCGGGCGCGACGACGCTCGTAATGGCCGGTGTCGAGCGTCTCGGTGGAACCCGAGTGCTTCCGGGAAGCAGGCATTCGTAGTCCTTGTTGCAAGCAGCTGGAACTGCAGGCGTGTATCACCTGTGGTACACAACGAGTGTAGCACAGGTGATACGAAAGCCCACCTCGCATCAGACGGTGAACGCCCACGTCCTTGGGTCGGACCCGGCCACGCCACCGTCGGCAGGCGCCCCCGCGACAGCAGACAGTGGCAGGACGGTCTCGCGGGTTGGATCGCCTCCAGGGCGAAGCAGGGGCCAGGCAGCTCGCGCTGCCCGACCCCCGTTCTCTCAGGACTGGGGTTGAACAAGGACTACTGGGCGGAGGAGGTGGGATTCGAACCCACGGTGGCCTTGCGACCACAACGGTTTTCGAGACCGTCCGATTCGTCCGCTCTCGCACTCCTCCAACGGCGACCCGCCCGCCGGCAGCCCGAGAGCGGGGATGCCGGCGACCCGAGCGGAATGCCGCCAGGGCAGCATAGGCGAACCGGACCCACGCTTGGGCCGGTCCGGCCGGTCGGGCGGCCCCGCTGACCGGAGCCGGCGGGGCACTCGTGCCGGGGGCCCCCGGACCCATCGCGTCCTGTGGCGGCCCGGCCGGCGGGCCGCGGGTGCCGGCTCGCGGGGGGTCCCCAGACCCATCGCGTCCTGTGGCGGCCCGACCGGCGGGCCGCGGGTGCCGGCTCGCGGGGGGTCCCCGGACCCATCGCGTCCTGTGGCGGCCCGGCCGGCGGGCCGCGGTTGCCGGCTCGGCCCGCCTCCGGGCGGCCCGCCTCCGGGTCAGCCCGGCCGCCGGTCGGCCCGCCTCCGGGTCAGCCCGGCCGCCGGTCGGCCCGCCTCCGGGTCAGCCCGGCCGCCGGTCGGCGAAGAACGTGGCCAGCAGCTCGCCGCACTCGTCGGCCAGCACGTCAGGCGTGACCGGCATCTCGTGGTTGAGGCGGGGATCGGCGCACAGGTTGTAGAGCGATCCGCAGGCACCCGCCTTCGGGTCCGCCGCGCCGAACACCACCCGGCCGACGCGTGCCGCCAGCGCGGCGCCGGCGCACATCGGGCAGGGCTCGAGCGTGGCGACCAGCGTCGCCTCCGTGAGCCGCCAGCCACCTGCAACGGCGGCGGCGTCACGCAGCGCGAGCAGCTCGGCGTGGGCGGTGGGGTCGCCGGTCAGCTCGCGCTCGTTGTGCCGGCTGGCGACCACCCGGCCGTCGAGCAGCACCACGGCGCCGACCGGCACGTCCCCGTGCCCGGTGGCCCGCCGGGCCTCGTCCAGAGCCTGCTGCATCGCCACCCGGAGCGCGGCGTCCTCCGCCGCCGCGGCGTCACCCGTGCTCATCACACCCTGCCGTGCCCATGGCGATCACCAACCTCCCGGTCTGGGGCGACCGGCCGCGTCCGGCGGTGCCTCCGTGCTCGATACCATCGCCTGAGCCGAGCGTCCGGTGCCAGCCCGCACGTGCCCGACCGCGGGCCCTCGGGCGGTGAGGCCGGAGAGGGCGAGGAGACGGAGTGGCCGAGCACACCCTGCACACCCCCGGCGCCGCTGCACGCGCGGCCGCCCCGGCGGCCTCCGCCCCTGTCGGGCGGCGACCGGCGCCTGCCGCCTCCTTCGCCGGGCTCCTGCCGCCGCGTGCCAGCATGGCACCCGTGTCCCCGCCGAGCCTCGCTGCCCCGATCCGCACCGTGGTCGCCGTCGCCGGTGTCGCCCCCGTCCCGATCCGCGCCGTGGCCGGTGTCGCCCCCGTCCCGATCAGCGCCGTGGCCGGTGTCGCCCCCGTCCTCACCCGGGCCGCTGCCGGCGGAGGCCGCCGGTGAGCCGACGCCGCCCGCTGTTCCGCACGAGCGTGCTCGACCGGCTCGCCCGGGCCGGCGGGTCCCCGGGCGGCGGCCGGTGGGCCCAGCGCCGCCGGCAGTCGCTGTCGCGCCTGCACTTCAGGGACAAGCGCACCGGCGTGCGGCGCGTCGTCCCCACCGGACCGCCGTCGCCGGCCCGGCCCAAGGTCCGCCTGCAGATGCTCGGGGCCGTCGTCCTGGTGCTCTTCTCGCTGATGGTCGTGCGGCTCTGGTACCTGCAGGTGCTGAACACCAAGTCGCTGACCAACGCCGTGACCGCCCAGGCGTACCGGACCAGCCAGCTCGCCGCGCCCCGCGGCGTGATCGTGGACCGCAACGGGGTGCCGCTGGTCCAGAACCAGGCGGAGGAGGAGATCACCCTCAGCCAGGCCGACGCGCAGCAGCACCCGGCCGTCATCGGCGCCCTGGCCGCGCTCACCGGGCAGAGCGCCGCCGCCATCGACACGGCCCTGGCCAACCCCCAGTACACGCCGTACCAGCAGATCCCCGTCGCCCGCAACGTGGGCGTGGACGTCCTGACCACCCTCGCCCAGCACAGCTCGGCGTTCCCCGGGGTGCACGCCCAGGCGGTCTCCATCCGCTCCTACCCCTACGGCACGACCGCCGCCCACCTCCTCGGCTACGTCACCCAGATCAGCCCCGCCGAGCTCAAGGCCTACAAGAGCCAGGGCTACCAGCCCGGCGACCAGTTCGGGCAGAGCGGCATCGAGGCCGAGTACCAGCAGTACCTGCGCGGCACGCCCGGCACCCAGCTGGTCGAGGTCGACGCCCAGGGCAACTCCGTGGGCGTCGCCAAGAGCACCCCGGCCAAGCCCGGCGACACGGTGGTGCTCAACGTCGACCTGCACCTGCAGCAGGCGCTCGACCAGGCCCTCGCCAGCGAGATCCAGACGCTGCACCACAACGGGTTCGCCGCCCCGTCGGGCGCGGCGGTGGTGATGGACCCCAACAACGGCCACGTGCTCGCCATGGCGTCGTACCCCACCTACAACCCGTCGGTGTGGGCCGGCGGCATCAGCCAGGCCAACTACCAGGCCCTCACCTCGTCGCAGAGCCACGAGCCGCTCATCAACCGGGCCATCGCCGGCCTCTACACCCCCGGCTCCACCTTCAAGCTGGCCACCGCCTCGGCCGCGCTCCAGGACGGGCTGTTCCCGACCTACGGCACCTACGACGACAGCAACGGCCGGTTCACCATCCCCAACTGCACCGCGGGGCTGTGCACCCTGCACAACTCGGGCTACGAGGTCGGCGGCGTGCTCACCATGAGCAAGGCCATCTCGATGTCGGACGACGTCTTCTTCTACAACCTCGGCTACCAGTTCTGGATCAACCGCCAGAAGTACGGCGAGGACGCCATCCAGCAGTACGCCAACGCCTACTCGCTCGGCCAGGGCACCGGCATCGACCTGCCGGGGGAGCAGCCCGGCTTCGTCGACAGCCCCCAGGTGGAGCAGAAGCTCCACCAGCAGTACCCCACGGCCTACCCCTACCCGCAGTGGTACGCCGGCAACAACATCGAGATGGCGTTCGGCCAGGGCGCCACCATCATCACGCCGATCGAGCTGGCCGACGCCTACTCGACCTTCGCCAACGGCGGCACCCGCTACCAGCCCGAGGTGGCCAACGCCATCGTCGGGCCGAACGGCAAGGTCGTCAAGCGGTTCGCCCCCAAGGTCGTCGGGCACGTCAACCTGGCTCCCCAGAACCGCCAGGTGATGCTCACGGGCTTCGAGGGGGCGGTGTCGAGCCCGATCGGCACCGCCTACGGCACCTTCCAGGGCTTCCCGCTCAGCCAGCTGCAGGTCGCCGGCAAGACCGGCACCGCGTCGGTGCACACCGCGTCGGGTGCCTCGCTGGCGCCGAACTCCCTGTTCGTCGGGTTCGCTCCGGCCACCCACCCGAAGTACGTCATCGCCAGCGTGATCAGCCAGGCCGGCTTCGGCGCCAGCGGCAGCGCCTACGTGGTGCGCAACCTGTTCAGCTACCTGCTCGCCCACCACATGACCCTGCCACCGGTCAACCTGCAGGCGGCCGCCACCGGCGCCACCGGCGCCAGCAGCTCGCCGACCGGCGCCGCGGGTTCCACCGGCTCGGCGGGCTCGGCGAAGCCGTCGGGCGCGTCGTCGGCGGGGCCGTCCGGCTCGGCCGGCTCGTCGCCGCCTCCGACGTCGTCCGGTCCGTCGTCACCTCCGGCGTCGTCGGGCACCTCCTCGTCGCCTCCGAGGTCGTCGGGGTCGTCGCCTCCGGGGTCGTCGGGGTCGTCAGCGCCACCCGGGTCGTCGGGCTCGACGGGGTCGAGCGGCACGTCGCCACCGGCGCGGGGCGGCACCTCGGGGGGCACGACCGGCACTGCCAGCACCGGCACTGCCAGCACCGGCACTGCCAGCGCCGGCACTGCCAGCGCGCCGGCGCCGGGGCGGTCCTCGGCCGTGGCGACGTCGAGCCGCCGGGCAGCCAGCCGGACCGCGACCGGCGTCCCCTACCTGGCCGCCCTGCCCACGGCCGTGTCGGGCGCCGGCGGCGGCACCGACCGGCCGCGCCCGCCGTCACCGCCCGCCGGGTGACCACCGTCGCACCGGGACCACCGGTCGGCTGACCGCCGGCGGCGCCGGAGGCGGCGGCTTGCTCTCGACGTGGCCCGGAACGGGCCGCGGGCCGGCCACCGTCACACCGGGCGGCGCCTGCCGGGCGACCGCCGGTGTGCCCGCTGCGCGGGTGGTCCTGAGCGCCCCCGTCAGGGGGCGGGGAGCCGCCAGTGCCCCACCGGACCGGCGGCCTCCTCCGCCTGCGGCTCCACCTGCACGCCGAACGCCCGCAGGCAGAACGACACCATGTGGTAGAAGCCGACGAGCATCACCAGCTCGATGACCTCGTCCTCGGCGAAGGCCGCCGTCAGCTCGCCCCAGGTGGCGTCGCCCACCGAGCCCGACCGGTGCAGCTCGTCGGCGACCTGCAGGGCGACCTGCTCGCTCGGCGCCCAGGACCCGGCCGCGGGCTCGCGCCGCAGGGCGGCGATCTCGTGGTCGCCCACGCCCTCGCGCCGGGCGAGGATCACGTGGTGGCACCACTCGTAGGCGCTGGCGCAGTGCAGCGCCGTCCGGAGGACCACCAGCTCCCGGAGGCGGCCGGGCAGCCGCCCGGCGAGCAGCGCGCCACCCAGGCCGAGCCACCTGCGGAACAGCTCGGGATGCCGGCCCAGGGTGGCGAACACCGCGGTGGGAGCGGGCGCGCCGTCGCCGGCCGCCTGCGCCAGGCCGCGCAGCAGGTCGTCCCAGGC
>JAJZYI010000057.1 GCA_021798135.1 Actinomycetes bacterium
GCGGGCTCGCCCGTCGGAGTGGCGGAATAGGCAGACGCGCCAGCTTGAGGGGCTGGTGCCCGAAAGGGCGTGGGGGTTCAAGTCCCCCCTCCGACACGGACGCTGAGTGGGCGGATGGTTACTCACGTCGACCCAGCAGCGTCGCCATGGCGCTCGTAGGTTGAGTGTGGACTGTTGGTGGCAGCGGAAGCAGGTGCTCGGATCGGGCTGGGGACGTCGTTCAGGCTGCCGGGACGACCCGGCGAAGGTCGCTCTCGGCGACCTCGACGGCTTCGGGGATGGTCACCGTGATCTTTCGCCCGGCGTTGAGGTCCTGGCGGACACCGACCATGGTGATGCCGACGAGGTGATGTTGAGTGTCGAAGCGGAGGTGGTGGCCTTCGGGCGACTCGTCGAATTCCACTGCGGATGCCGGGTCGCCGACGTGCAGGTACAGGACGTCGGCGTCCGGGTCGTAGTCGACGCGGTCGAAGGTGACGCCGCCGATGGTCAGGCCTGGTTGCTCGGTGCTCATGGGAATCGCCGCCTCGCGAACGCTGTAACGATCGTTCCTCGGTCTCCGGTCCAGTGTACGACGACCTTGATGCATCGACTCGGACCACCAGGCCCGTAACACCAGGTCTCGTGTGGCCTGCGGCCGGGGAGCTGCCGGGCGGGTGTGGCGACGGCCGCCAACACCGCGTCGCGGTGGACGGCGAGCTCAGGATGGCCGTCCACGATGTGACGCCAGCGCTCGCCGGTGAGGGTGACGGGCTTTCCGTCCGGCGCACGGAGTTCCACGTCGGCCATGTTCCGGAACGTATCGAGTGGGTGTACCGACGAGGTCCCTCGACGCTGGCCGACGTCACGGCACATGCGCGGCGGCGAGCGACCTTCGGCTCCGCCATACCTGTAGTCGCCAATCTGCGACTAGTGAGGATGGTCCTCCGACACGCACGCTGAGTGGTTCCAGGTGTACGCGGCGAAGCCGGCCGGCTCGACGTTCAGCTGGCCGCCCGGAAGTCGCGATAGCGGACCTCCAAGCGGTCCTCGTCCGGCTGGGCTGCTTTCGCCCGTGGGGTGTGGAGTCGCACGCCGGCCATGGCCTTCAGGCCGTGGGTGAGCATCGGCCCGTCGATCTCTTCGAGGAGCCGGGGCTGTACCTCGACGACGAGGTCGGGGCGGACGCCCAGCAGGTTGGCGTCGTATGCGGCGTGGTGGATCTTGCACAGTGACAGGCCGTTGGGGACCACCGGGTCTCCGTCGGGCTGGCCGTCGGGGATGATGTGGGCGGCGTCGAGCAGCTCCGGATGGTGGAGCCGGCACATGGCGCAGCGCTCGGTGTAGGCACGGATGACCCGGGCCCGGAACACCGGTTGGTGGAGACGGGCCTTCGTCAGGCGCTGCAGATAGGCACGCTGCGGCGCCGGCACCGCCGACAGGTCGGTGAAGCACTGCCCCTCGTCGACGGCCACGGCGAACTCGTGGCGAGCCTGGTCCTCACCGACGATCCACACCGGGTACTGGGCAAGGTATAGCCCGCGATCGATGCCGATGAAGTAGGCGAGCGGCACCTTCTGTTCCATGGCGGCGCGTAGCGCCCGATTGTCCGCGTGCCGGGGATCGGTGCCCCGGTACTTGTAGCGGACGAGGCCCTCGGTGCCGATGTCGTCGAAGTAGGGCGGCAGCCGATTCGGCGGGGTGTAGGTGGTCCGGATGGTGAGGGCGGCGACCAGGTCTGCCGGCTTGTAGATGCCGGTCTGGACGATCAGCCGCCGAGCACGGCTGCCGACGATGAAGCGGTTGATGTCGGCAGATGGGAGCGGCGCGTCGCCATTGGCTGCGCGCAGAGCGTCGAGATGGTCGAACATCGCTGCTCTGATCGCCGCGTCGTGTGGATCACCCACCGATGACATCGCCGGTGTTGTAGCACCCCAGAGACATCGTTGGCGTGGACCAGGCGGGCCGCCAGGACAGGCCGAAGACGGGGTAGCCCAGAGACAAAACATGATAGGCTGGTCTCGTGGAGACACCTGAGCCGGCGTCGATCCTGCGCGAAGCCCGCAAGCGCGCCCGAATGTCGCAGACCGACGTCGCCCGGCATGCTGGTGTGGCGCAAAGCGTGGTGAGCGCCTACGAGTCGGGCCGACGCGACCCCTCCATGCGCACGTTGGCGAAGCTGGTCGGTGCGACCGGCCACCGTTTGGTCGTCGACATCGAGCGCAAGGGCGACGGGGTTCGGGGCCTGCCCGACTCCCCGCTGGGCCGCCGCCTCCGGCAGCACCGGCGAGCAGTCGTGGCATGCGCCCGGCGGCACGCTGCGGACAACGTCCGGGTGTTCGGCAGCGTCGCCCGCGGCGAGGACACGCCGGACAGCGACATCGACCTGGTGGTCGACCTGGCACCCGGAACCGGACTCTTCGAGCTCGGCGCACTTCGCCGTGAGCTCACCGAGATCCTCCGTGCACGGGTTGACGTGGCGCCGTCCGACAGCCTCCGGGCCTCGGTGCGTCGCGAGGTCGAGCGCGATGCCGTCCCGCTGTGACACGGCGGGACGGCGAACGCCTGGCAGACATCCTTGTGGCCATCGAGGCCATCAAGAGCCATCTGCAGCGAGGCGGTCTGGGGGATGGACTGGTGTACGGATGGCGTCCGTCTGCGCCTGATCGAGATCGGGGAGGCGGTCAAGCGCATCTCCGCCGACGTGCTGGCCACAGAGCCGGACGTGCCGTGGGCAGACGTCGCCGGAATGCGGGACTGGCTGGCCCACCACTACTTCGACACCACACGCGCGTTGGTCCAGGCGACGGTGGCAGATGACCTTCCTGCGCTCGAAGCGGCCGTTCGCCGCCTGCATGGCGGCCAAGAGAACCAAAGGTGGTCACCTGCAGGCGGCGACGCACCACATACCTAGTCGCTAATCTGCGACTGCTGACGAGGGTCCTCCGACACGCACGCAGAGTGGTGGATGGTGAGCTCAGCGAGCTGGTACTGCCGAGGTTCGGCTTGCTGCCCGGGAACCGGTGGTATCGGGTCAGTGGTCGTCGACGGGTACGGCGATGACCTGTAGCCCGTCGATGCCCTCGAAGTCCCGGGCGTTGCAGGTGAAGACCGGGATCTGGTGTGCCAGTGCCGTGGCGGCGATCAGGGCGTCGAAGGATCGGGCTGTCGGCTTTCGCCCGGCGGTCCGTAGGGAGGTGGCCACGCGGGCGAAGGCTCGGGCGGCATCGGCGTCGAAGGGGACCGGGTCGAAGTCGGCCTCCGCCTCCTGCAGGTGCGCCTGCCTGATCGCCCGCTCGTCGTCGGAAGCGGCAACGAGCGGGCCGATCGAGAGCTCCGCCAGGGTGACTGCGGTGATGAGCGGCTCGTGGGGGAGGGCGGACTCGTCCGTCACCCGCTTCAGCTGGATGAACGTGGACGTGTCCAGGATCCCGGTGGGGTGTCGCTCCTCCATCACCACAGCGTGGTGTCGACCACGGCGTCGACGTCACGCCGAAGCGCCTGCGGGTCGAGGTCCGGAAGGCGCCGACACCGGGCAAGGAGCTCTCCTGCGGTGATGCGGGGCTTGGGAAGAGGGCGGAGCTCGGCCACGGGCCGTCCCGCCCGGGTGACCGTCACCGTCTCGCCTCGCTCCACGCGATCGACGACGTCACCGCCATGGTTGCGGAGATCGCGGATGCTCACCGAAGTCACGAAGCAATTGTATCACGCGTGAGACACCGCCCCTCATGTCCAGCCCCGTAGTCGCCAATCTGCGACTGCTGACGAGGGTCCTCCGACAGCGCGTTGGCACCCGGTTCCGGTGTGTGCCGGGACGTGGGTGTTCGAGCGCAGGCCCGTCGTTGTTCGCCGCCGATGGCGGTCCTGCGGCGCTTCGACACCCGTCCGGTCCGGCGGCGTTTGGGCTCAGTCGCGTTGGACGGCGGGTTCAGGCGGCTGCAGGAGGAGCATCATCGTGAGCGGGTCGACGGGGGAGGGGGCGAACCCGTAGCGGGCGTAGAAGGCGACGGCGTCGTCGTCCTTGGCGTGGACGAGGACGACGCGGACGCCGACGGCCCGGGACACCTCCCGGGCCTTGCCCATGAAGTGCTTGAGCAGCGCCGTGGCCAGGCCCCGTCCGGTGTGGCCGACGTCGACGGCGAGCCGGCCGAGGAGGAGAGCGGGGAGCTCGGCAGGCTGGTTCCTCGTCCATGGCTTCGGCACCGTCGAGCGCAGCACGGAAGCGGTGGCGGAGGCGTAGAAGGCCACGACACGCGGTTCGTCCCTCGTCGTGACGACCCAGGTCCGGCCCGTCCCGGTGGCCTGGTTGGTGCGTGCCCGGCGGTCGGCGAGGTCAGCCTCGGCGGCCTCGACGGCGTGGCGGAGCACGTAGTCGCTCGTCGACTCCCCGCGGGCTGCCGCTGCCTGGCGCAGGACGGCGTCCTGGGAGGGGGTGAGGCGGAGGTTCAGGCGCTCGGTCTTCATCGCCATGGCGCCAGTGAACACCCATTGGTGCACGCGGGAGATCGCAGGCCGCCAGGGACCTGTGCTGGCGTCGCACCCGCGCGTCTCCCCACCCCTGGCACCCGCGCATCCCCGATCCCTGCCCCGCCCCGAGCCTCCGGGGGACCCAGCGCCGATCAGCTCGTGGCAAGGCTCCCGGCGCGCCATGGAGGAAGCGAACGCTCCTGGGCGGGGCTGCAGCGTGCACGGCGTGGCCGACCGTGCAGACGGGCAGCTCGGCACCGGCGCGCTGGTGTCCATCGGGGTCGGCGGCATGGTGGGCGGTGGCATCTTCGCGGTCACGGGCCTCACCATCGACCTGACGCACGGTGCGGCACCGCTGGCGTTCGTGGTGGCCGGCCTGGTGGCGGGCCACGGCGGGGCGGTGGTCCTCGCCGCCGCCGCCCTGGCGGCGACCTCCTCCGCCATCAACGCCACCTACTGCGGATCCGGCCGGCTCACGTACCTCGTCGGGCAGGTGGTGCCCGGTGGCCGGACCCGGTGGCAGGTGCTGCTGGTGGGTGGGGTCGTCGCCCTCTCCTGGGCGGTGGAGGCGGCGTACCGGTCCGTCACCGGGCGGCAGATGCACATGGGCCGCCGTCCGCCGCCCGCGTGCGGGGGCGGGGGCGCTGGCACAGCCGGCCGCTGACCGGGCGCCGGCATCGGCGGTGGCCGAAGGGAGCACGCCCGTGCACGCGGCCCGAGGCATGATCTCCGGGCAGACCGGCGAGGTGGGCGCACGGCCAACCTGCACGCAAAGGGACCGGGGAGGGCGCTCGGCGCTCGCCCGACGGGATCGTCGCCCTCCACCCCGGCCTGCGCGTGATCCGGGCCGCGAGGTGGCGACCTTGCTCCGGCAGCGGTGGGTCCGGGTCGGGGGTCGTGGGGCGCCGGGGTGGGAGCCGCTGTACCGGGACGGCACGCCGTCGAGGATCGCCGTGCAGACGGCACGCTGGCTCTGCGGCGGGACCGTGATCGCCTCGTCCGGCGATGGCGGATCCGTCGGGTGCGAGTTGCTGTCCCAAAGCACGGTCTCGCCGGGCGCGTGCAGAGCGACGACGATGGTCCGTCGGCGTCCCGGCGCCACGCACCGGGACGCCGACGGCGATCAGGACGCGGTGGCGCGGACGTTCTGCGCTTCGGGTCCCTTGCGGCCCGGGGCCACGTCGAACTCGACCTGCTGGCCCTCGTCCAGGCTCTTGAAGCCCTGGCCTTGGATGTTCGAGAAGTGGACGAACACGTCGCTGTCGCCGTTGCTCGGGGTGATGAACCCGAATCCCTTGTCGTTGTTGAAGAACTTGACTGTTCCAGTTGCCATGGTGTGTTCCTTATCCTGCTGTTCTGTCTCTGCGCGGATGCGCTCGCTGCCCACACGGCCGACGGCGGGACCAGGTCGTGTCCCGGCGGCCCGAGCGGGATCGATCGTGTCAGTGGGGAGGACCGTCCGACAATTGCCCCTGGTGGTGCCCCTGGTGGGCGGCGGGCCATGGTGGCGATCCCGCTCGCCCCGTCCGGGCCGCGGCGGTCCGGAGCGAGGTCACTGCGGACCGTCCGGACCTGCAGGTCGACGATCGGTCGGACCCTGCCCGGCTATCGGTTCTCCGTTCGTCGGCGGCCGGCGGATCATCGACCCGACCGGCCGATCTGCTCGAGGTCCTCGCGGATCTGCTCCTGGCGCTCGTCGAGCTGGTCGAGCGTGATGGTTCCTGCCTCGAAGGCGCTGTGCAGGCGGGCAAGCTCGTCGATCAGCTCCGGCTCCGTGGCGCCGCCGGCGAGCGGCGCGGCGTCGGCCGGCGCTGCGGTGCGACGGGCCGCCAGGCGTTCCTGCTTCGCCTGCGCCCGCGCGCGCTTCTGCTGCTGCACGTTCCGCTTGCCCGCCGTCGTGCGCGGCCGGCTCATCGAGGTGTTCCCGCTGCGAGGGCAGGGTCGACCATCATGACGGTGTGGGTCATCGGGCGGCTCGTCGGCTCGGGTGGTCCGGCAGGGGCCACCGTACTCGGGGAGTGCGGGTCCCCCGGCTGATCGGCGTACCGGTGGTGGCGGCGGTGGTGGTGCGCCACCCGCTGATCGGCGTACCGGTGGTGGCGGCGGCGGTGGTGCGCCACCCGGCTGATCGGCGGGCCCTGCACGGCGAACGACCCGGCGAGGGCGAGCGCGATCCGCAGGCCGGGACCGGCCCGGAGGCTGCGGTGGGTGAGGCGCCGGTGGTACCCGAGGACGACGCCGAACCCCGTCGTGAGGTGGAGGGCGCCGCCCAGGCCCACGACGAGCGGGCCGATGCCGTGCCGCCAGAACAGCATGCCGGCCGCGAGCAGTGCAGCAACGGGCACGGTGACCAGCGGGTCGGTGACGGCTCGGCCGGCCCACGTCCGCGGGGGACCGGCGGGGTGGGAGGGACCGCCAGGACTGCTGGACGCGGCCAAGACGAGGTCGCGAACATCGGTGACGTTGCCGGCTCCGTTCGGGCTGGATGAGGCCGCCTCGACAGGAGCTCGATCGGGCCACGCCGGTCGATCGCCGGCTGCTGCCGCAATGCTAGCTGACGCCCGACGGTGCCGGCGGTCGAGGCGGCGGCATGCTGAGGAGCCAGCCGTCGCCGCCGGTGACGGCGGGTGCGCCAGGACGGCAATGGCGCTGACGGTCCCGTGGATGTGGACGGCGAGCGCCCCCGTCGGCGCCGCGAGCATCCCGGCCACCCTGGCCGCGGTGGCGGGGTGCAGCTCGTTCGACTCCGGGGGTGACCTGCGCCGACACCGCTGCCAGGACCACGGCCGCCGAGAGCACGGCCGCCAGGGCCACCGCCGCCAGGACCATCGCCGCCAGGACCACCGCCGGAAGATGGCCGGCCAGAGACCCCCTGTCGGGGCTCCCATCCGCGAGACTCGGGCCGTGGCCCTTCCGCTCGCTCCGGCCGTCACCCGGGTGCCCCGCCACCCGGGTGACGCGGTCCGGCCGGGGCCCGAGGCGGTGCCGTGGCCCTGATCGTCCCCGTTGCTGCCGCCTCCGCCGCGGCGCTCACGTACGCGACCGCCGGCGTGCTGCAGCACCGGGCCGCACGCGAGGCCTCTCCCGGGCAGGGCCTGCAGCTCGGCCTGGTCGCCCGCCTCGCCACCAGGCCGCTGTGGCTCGCCGGCATCGCCGCCGACGTGGCCGCCCTCGCCCTGCACGCGCTCGCCCTGTCGAGCGGATCGCTCGTCCTGGTCCAGGCCCTGCTGGTCTCGGGGCTCCTGTTCGCCCTGCCGGTCAGCGCCGTCCTCGAAGGCCGCCACCACGGCCGGGCCGAGTGGCTGTGGGCCGCCGTCCTCGTCGCCGGCCTGGCCGGCTTCCTCGTCGCTGCCGGGCCGAGCACCGGCCATCCGGTCTCGGACACCGACAAGCTGCTGCTCTGCACGGTCGCCGGGCTGGCCGGCGGTGTCGTGCTGGCCCTGGTGGCCAGGTTCGTCCGGCGGCACCGGGCTGCGCTGCTCGGCGCTGCCGCCGGCGTCGCCTACGGCGTCACCGCCGCGCTCATGAAGGAGGTGCTCGGCCAGGCCACCGGCAACCATCCGCTCGGCGTCCTCCGGGGCTGGCCGCTCTACGCCGTGGTGGTGGTGGGCGGTGGCGCGCTCGTCGTCAACCAGGTCGCCTTCCAGGCGGGGCCGCTCGCCTCGTCCCTGCCGCCGCTCACCATCGTCGACCCGGTGGTGGCCATCGTCGTCGGCGCCCTCGTGTTCGACGAGCGGGTGGCGAGCAGCGCCCCTGCCGTCGCCGCAGAGGTCGTGACCTTCGCCGTGATGGCGGCCGCCGCCGTGGCGCTGGCGCGCCGCAACCCGTCGGATCCCGTTCCCCGGGCCGCCCCGGCGCCCGTGGCCGGCTCCGGCGACCGACGGCGGTGGCCGGCTCCGGTGACCGACAGCCGTGGCCGGCACCGGTGACCCACGGCGGTGACCGACGGCGCCGACCAGGTGGGGCGGTGACGCGCAGCCGCTCGTGGCCGGGCGACGGGCCGGCGACCGCACTTCGCGAGCGGCCGGCGCTGGTGCGGAGGCCGGCGCACGGGCTCAGAAGCGGACTGCAGGGGATCCCCGTGCGAACATGGGGGGACACGGCCAAGGAGCCCGCATGATCTCGTCGAGCGAGCAACGGTACCGCGAGCGCTTCTCGTGGGAACGCGTCGCCTGGGGCACGCACTGCGCCAACTGCCTGTCGAGCTGCACCTACCGCGTGTTCGCGGCGAACGGCTCGGTGCTGTGGGAGGAGCAGGCCGGCGTCTACCCGCCGACGCAGCCCGGTGTGCCGGACCGCAACCCCATGGGGTGCCAGAAGGGCGCCGCCTGGAGCCGCCAGCTCACCGGTGACGACCGGCTGCTGCACCCCATGCGGCGGGTGGGGGAGCGCGGCTCGGGGCGGTGGGAGCGGATCTCGTGGGAGGAGGCGCTCGCCCAGATCGCCGACGCCGTGCTCGATGCCATCGAGGAGTCCGGGCCCGACGCGGTGGTGATCGACGAGAGCGCCGAGGGCGGCATGCTGTCGATCGCCGGCCACATGGGCCTGGCAGCCGCCCTGGGCGCCGTGTCGCTCGACAGCATCTCCACCGTCAACGACGTCCCGCTGGGCCACTACGTCACCTACGGCCACATCGCCGGCGGCTCGGCCTCCGACGACACCTTCCACGCCGAGCTGGTGCTCGTGTGGCACTGCAACCCTGCCTACAGCCGCATCCCGTACTTCCACTACCTGACCGAGGCGCGGTACCACGGGGCCGAGGTGGCCCTCGTCGCCCCCGACTACAGCCCCTCGGCGCCGCACTGCGACTACTTCGTGCCGGTCGTCCCGGGCACGGACGCCGCGCTGGCGCTCGGCATGTGCAGGGTGGTCGTCGACGAGGGGCTGGTGGACGAGGCGTTCGTCTCGTCCCAGACGGACCTGTCCCTGCTGGTGCGCACCGACACCCGCCGCCTGCTCCGCCAGGCCGACCTGGCCGGGGGCGGCAGCGAGTACGGGTTCTTCCACTGGGACCCGGCGTCGGGCGCCGTCGAGGCTCGCGACGACACGCTGCGCCTGCCGTTCGCGCCGGCGCTGCGGGGCCGGTTCACCGTCACGCTGGCGGACGGGACGGCGGTCGAGGTCACGCCGGCGTTCGAGCTGCTGGCCGAGCGCCTGCGGGCGTACGGCCCGGAGGCGGCCTCGGCGATCTGCGGGGTGCACCCCGACACGATCCGCATGCTCGCCCGCAAGGTGGCGGCCAGGCGCACCAAGATCGTGGAGGGCTTCGACACGCCGAAGCACTACCACGGCGACCTGATGGAGCGGTCGATGGACCTGCTGCTCGCCCTGACCGGCAACTGGGGCGGCCAGGGCCGCGGGCACGACACGTACGCGGTGATGCCGTTCGACGGGTCGCTCGTGCAGCAGATGAGCACCGGCGGTATCGAGGGTGCCGAGGCGGTGTTCTCGATGGCGAGGCTGCTCTTCGGCGAGCCCGATCCCGGCACGGGCGTGCCGCCACCGCTGCCCCGGCCGGCGTTCTGGGACTTCATGTCGACGGTGGCGGCCACGGGCACGACCACGCCGCCCTTCTTCTACTGGCTGGACCACTGCGGCTACGGCGACATCTGGAGCAACCCGGCGTGGGGCGACTCGCCCCGGCCGATGGCGGACTACATCGCCGAGGCCCGCCGGTCGTGGGCGCCGTACATGCGTCCAGCGCCGGGCTGCACGCCGCGCGTGCTGTTCCAGCCGGGCACGAGCACCCTGCGCCGCACCCGCGGCGGCCGGCGGATGCTGCTGCGGCACCTGTGGCCGGAGCTGAAGCTCGTGGTGTCGGTCGACCAGCGCATGAACGGGGCCGGCCTGCACGCCGACCTGCTGCTTCCGGCCGCCTACGACACCGAGCGGGTCAACCTGCAGTACCCCATCGCCCACTCGCTCGACCTGGCCTTCTCGGACAAGGTGCACGAGCCGGCCGGCGAGGCCCGGTCGGACTGGCGGATCTTCTGCGACATCGCCGACGCCGTGGCGGAGCGGGCCCGGGCCCGGGGCATGGCCGACCGCGTCGTCGGCCGGGCCGCTCCCCACGCGCTCGGGGACGTGGGCAAGGTGATGCACCGCGACGGCAGGCTGCGGTCGGACGAGGCGCTCCTCGACGTGCTGGTGCGCGACAGCGCCCTGTCCGGCGTGTTCAGCGAGGACCTGTCGCTCACCACCCTGCGGCAGCGGGGCTACGCACCGGCGCAGGGCAACGGCGCCTTCCCGACGGGCCGGCTCATCGGGTCCGAGCTGCGGGCCGACGAGACGTTCAGCGCCTTCCGCTGGCACGTGGAGGACGGCGTGCCGTACGCCACCACCACGGGCCGGGCGACCTTCTACGTCGACCACCCGTGGTTCCTCGAAGCGGGCGAGGAGCTGCCCGTCCACAAGGACGCACCGGCGCACGGCGGCGACCACCCGTTCGTGCTCACCGGCGGGCACCCCCGCTGGTCCATCCATGCCTGCAACGCCACCAACCCCCTCATGCTCGAGACGACCCGGGGCCACCCGACGCTGGTGATGAACCCCCGCGACGCCGCAGCGCTCGGCGTCGGCGACGACGACGAGGTCGAGGTCCGCAACGACCTCGGCTCGTTCACCGTGCACGCGCGGGTCGCGCCGGGACCGCGCCCGGGGCAGGTGGTCCTGTACGCAGCCTGGGAGCCCTACGGGTTCGCCGGCTGGGACGACGGCACGGTGATCGAGCCCGGCATGGTGAAGTGGCTGCACCTGGCGGACGGCTGGGGACACCTGCGGTTCACGCCGAACCAGTGGCAGCCCGTGCAGTTCGACCGCATGATCCGCGTGGACGTCCGCAAGTCGCCGTCGCCCTCACCGGCGTCGGTGTAGCGCCCGGCGGCGCCGCTCGTCGCCAGGGCCCCCGCCGACGGGTGCCGGCGGTGAGGTGGCGACGCACCGCGCCGCCGTTGAGCGCCGTGTGCGGCGCCGGGCTCGGGGCCCGGGGGTGCCGGAGCGGGTCGGCCGGCTGTCAGGCCGTGCGGTCGTCCCCGGCGGCCTGGGCTGCGGCGTACTCGTCGTCGGTGACGTGGGCGCCCCACCGGGCGGCGCCCTCGGTGATCGACAGGTGCGTCATGAAGTCGCGGGCGGTGGCGCCGTGCCAGTGCTCCTCGCCGTCGGGGGCGTGGACCACGTCGCCAGGCCGGAGCTCGACGGCGGCGTCGCCGCGGGCCTGCACCAGTCCGCGGCCCTCGGTCACGTACAGGGTCTGGCCCCCGGTGTGGGCGTGCCAGGCGGTGCGGGCACCGGGGCTGAACCGCACGGCGGCCACGTTCAGCTGCGAGGCGGGCAGGCCACGGGTGACGGGGTCGATCCACACGTCGCCGGTGAACGTGTCGGCCGGCCCCTTGGCGGTCGGCGGCTTGGGGGAGCGCTCCACGAGGTTCTCCTTCGGCTGCGGGTCAGCGCCGCCGGGCGGCGGGGTCCAGGGCGGGCGGGACCCAGCCGTCGTCGGCCGGGTTGAGCGTGACGCCGGGGGCCACGATGGCGTCGATGGCGTCCATCACGTCGTCGGCCAGGCGGACGTCTGCGGCTGGGAGCTGGGACTCCAGGTGCTCCATGGTCCGCGGCCCGATGATGGCCGAGGTGACGGCGGGGTGCCGCAGCACGAAGGCGATGGCCAGCTCGACCAGGCTGTGGCCGGCCTGCTCCGCCAGCCGGGCGAGGGCGTCGGCGGCGTCGAGCTTGCGCTGGTTCTCCGGCAGGGCGAGGTCGAAGCGGTCGGCCAGGCGCTGGCGGGCCGGCGAGGTGGGGCCGGCCTGGTGGTCCTTCCGGTAGCGGCCCGACAGCCACCCGCCGGCCAGGGGGCTGTAGGAGAGGACCCCGTAGCCGTAGCGGGCGAGGGTGGGCAGGGTGTCGCGCTCGATGCCGCGGGTGAGGATCGAGTAGGTGGGCTGCTCGGTCCACGGCCGCTCCAGCCCCCGGCGCTCGGCGGTCCACTGGGCCTCGACGATGGCCGACACCGGCCAGGTCGAGTGCCCGAAGTACCGGACCTTGCCGGCGTGGACCAGGTCGGTGAGCGCCCCGAGGGTCACGTCCAGGTCGACGGCGGGGTCGTAGCGGTGGACCTGGTAGACGTCGATCCAGTCGGTGCCGAGCCGCCGCAGCGAGCTCTCGACCTCGGCGACGATCCACCGGCGGCCGTTGCCCCGGCGGTTGGGGTCGCGGCCCATCGGCATGTGGACCTTGGTGGCCAGCACGACGTCGTCGCGCCGGCCGGCGATGGCCTTGCCGACGATCTCCTCGGACTCGCCTGCCGAGTACACGTCGGCGGTGTCGATGAAGTTGACGCCGGCGTCCAGTGCCCGGTGGACGATCCGGATGCTCTCGTCGTGGTCCTTGGTGCCCCAGTCGCCGAACATCATCGCCCCGAGGCACAGGGACGAGACCTGCACGCCGGTGCGGCCGAGCGGTCGGAATTCCATGGACGGTGCTCCTTCGGTGGGGGATGCGGGCCGTGCCCGTGGGGACGTTGGGTCTTCCGTGACGGTCCCGGGTGACGCGACGGGAGGGTCCAGGTTCGAACCGTAGGCCCGGGACGCACCGTGCTGCCGAGGCTGGGGGAGCGCCGCCCCGATGCTGGCAGGCCCCGCCCCCCCAGGGGGCAGGCGCACCTCCCGCCGTGCGGGCCGCGCCGTCGGTAGGCTCGCACCGTGGGCGACCGGCAGGGCGCGTGCTGACCCGGCTCGAGCGGCGAGCGCTCGACGCGCTGGCCGACGCGCTGGTCCCGGCCGGAGGCGCCGTGCCCCAGGGCGCGCTCGACGTCGGGGTCCCCGCCGAGATCGACCGCTGGCTGGGTCGCTTCGACCCGATGAGCCGCCGCACGGTGCGGGCCATGCTCGTGGGCCTCGAGCTCAGC
>JAJZYI010000058.1 GCA_021798135.1 Actinomycetes bacterium
CCGCCTCGAACACCTTGGGATGGGCCATGACCTGGTTCTCGAGCTCCACCGACGAGATCCACTCGCCGCCGGACTTGATCACGTCCTTGCTCCGGTCGGAGATCACCATGTAGTTGCGCCGGTCCAGGGTGCCCACGTCGCCGGTCCGCAGCCAGCCGTCGTGGAACCGCTCACCCGACGCGTCCCCGTAGTAGGCGCCGGTGATCCAGGGCCCACGGACCTCGAACTCGCCCACCGCCACGCCGTCCGCCGGCAGGACGGCCCCCTCGTCGTCCACGACGCGGACCTCCACCCCGGCGACGACCCGGCCCGTCCGGGCCCGCCAGTCCAGCTCCTGCTCGGGCGGCGTGCCCCGGGGCGGCCAGCCGACCGCGCACACCGGGCTCGTCTCTGTCATCCCCCAGCCCTGCAGCAGCGTGGTCCCGTAGCGCTCCTGGAACGCCTCCATCATGGCCCGGGGCACCGCCGAGCCCCCTGCCATGAGCAGCCGCACCGACGACAGGTCGAGCTCGTGCTGCTCGCCGTGGCGCAGCAGGTCGTTCCAGATCGTGGGCACCCCCAGCGACACCGTCGGCCGCTGCGTGGCGAACATCTCGGCCAGCGGCGCTGCCTGCAGGAACCTCTCGGGCATCACCAGGTCGGCGCCGGCCATGAACGCCGTGTACGGCACGCCCCAGGCGTTCACGTGGAACATCGGCACGACGGCCAGGACCCGGTCGTGCTGCCCGATGCCGGTGACGTTGCTGGTCATGCCGGCGAAGGCGTGGAGCCACATCGAGCGGTGGCTGTAGACCACGCCCTTCGGGTCACCGGTCGTGCCGCTCGTGTAGCACATGGCCCCGGCGGTCCGCTCGTCGAGGTCCGGCCAGTCGCCGATCGGCTGGTGGGCCCCGAGCAGGTCCTCGTACGCCGTGACGTCGCCCAGGCCGTCCACGGGCTCGTCGCCCACCACCACGATGTGCTCCACCGTCGTGAGCTGGTCGCGCACCCGGGCGAGCAGCGGCGCGACCGACGCGTCGACGATCAGGACCCTGTCGGCGGCGTGGTTGACGACGAACGCCAGCTGGGCGGGGAACAGGCGGATGTTGACCGTGTGGAGCACCGCGCCCATCGACGGCACCGCCAGGTAGGCCTCGAGGTGCTCCTGGTCGTTCCACATGAACGTCCCGACCCGGTCGCCCTCCCCCACGCCGAGCGCGCGCAGCGCACCGGCCAGGCGGCGGGCACGCTCGCCGACCTCGGCGAAGCTGGCCGTCCGGTAGCCGTCCGGCCGGCGGGTGACCACCACGCTGTCGGCGAAGGTCGCCAGCCCGTGACGCAGGATGCCGCTGACCAGCAGCGGACCGTCTTGCATGGTGCTCAGCATTCCCGGAGCATACCGACGCGGCCACCGCGACGGCGGCGCTCGTGCCTGCCCGTCGCGTCGCCGCCCGCCCCCTTGACCTGGCGGGACCGCCATGGTGGAGTGGCGGTCGCACACCCGCGTGCCTCGCCGACCCGGTCGCACCGCCGACCTCGGGCATGGCCCACCACCGCCCACCCACAGGGTCCGCGAGGTGACCGTGGTACCGAGCACGTCCGCACCGGGGTCGTCCACCCCGCTCCGACCCAGCCGCGGCCCGGGCCGCCTGCTCCGGACGGGCGTCGTCGCGGCCACCGCCGCCGTCGGCGGCATCCTCGCGCTGGTCGCCCTGGTGGCGTCGGTGGCGGCGACGGGTGCTGCCGGGGTGCTCGGCCCGGCCGGCGGCGCCGGGTTCTCGAGCACGGCTGGCGCCGGGATCCTGGGCCCGGCCGGCGCCACGCACGCCGTCCCCGCTCCCATGCTGGCGCTGTACCGGCGTGCAGCGGCGGCATGCCCGGGCCTGCCGTGGGAGGTGCTCGCCGCCATCGGCACCGTCGAGTCCGACGACGGCAGGTCCACCGCCCCCGGGGTCCGCTCCGGGGCGAACGCAGCCGGCGCCGAGGGTCCCATGCAGTTCGAGCCGGCGACGTTCGCCGCGTACGACCGCCCCGTGCCGCCCGGGGGCGCCCGGCCCCCGAGCCCCTACGACCCCACCGACGCCGTCTTCGCCGCGGCTCGCCTGCTCTGCGCTGACGGCGCCCGCGACGGCGCCGACATCCCCGGGGCGGTCTTCGCCTACGACCACAGCACTGCCTACGTCCGCCTGGTGCTCGACGTGGCGGTGTCGCTCGGCGCGCCGCCATCCCCGCACGCCGGCGCGGCCCCCCTCGGGCCGCCGGGACGGGCGCGTCCCTGACCGCCCGCCGGAGCCGGCACGACGGGCGGGCGGCCCGACCCCGGCACCGGGCGCCGGACCCTGCCAGCGCCGAAGCAAGCGGGCAACCTACATTGGGACCGTGGAGGAACGACCGTCCGGCTCGGAGGGAGCGCCGCCCGTCGTTTCGCCCCGGGCCATGTGGCTCCGCCTGGAGCCGCTGCACGCCGTGGTCTACTTCGCCCCGGAGCCCATCGCGGCCTACCGGGAGGTCGGCCTGCGCGGCTACTGGATGGGCTACTTCGCCAGCAGGAGCGCGGCGATGGGCGCCGTGTCCGCCGCGGTCGTCGACGCCACCTTCTACAACTTCGCGCCGCGCCTGGTGCACCGGGCCATCCCCGACGCGTGGACCTTCGCGTCGCCCGAGCGCGTGCTGTCGGCCCGGGTGGCAGGTGCCGGTGCCGCGCTCGCCAGGATCGTCGCCACCCCGGCGGGCGACCTCCCACCGGGGACGGCACGCGCCCTCGACCTGCTGCGCACGGCTGTCGAGGACCTCGACTGCGCCGGTCGGCCGCTGGCGGCCGCCCATGCCGCCCTGCCCGTGCCCGACCACCCCGTCCAGGCGCTCTGGCACCTCGCCACGGTCCTCCGGGAGCACCGCGGCGACGGCCACGTCGCCATGCTGGTGGGAGCGGAGCTGACCGGCTGCCAGGCGCACGTCATGCACGTGGCGGCGGGAGCGACCGACCGACCCACCCTGCAGTCGGCTCGCGGCTGGGAGGACCCCGAGTGGGACGGCGCCGAGCAGGCCCTGGTCGACCGCGGGTGGATCGACGCCGGGGGCCAGCTCACGCCCGCCGGCCGTGCCGCCCGGGACCGGATCGAGGCCGACACGGACCGGCTGGCGTCGGCGCCGTGGCAGCGGCTCGGGCCCGCTCGCACCGCCGAGCTGGCGTCCCTCCTCGCTCCCTGGGTGGCGGCGGTACGCGCCTCGGACACGATCCCGCCGTCCAATCCGATGGCCCTGCCGGTGGACGGCCCGGCTCCGGTCGACCCGGCGATCTGACGCCACCGGTCGACCCGGCGATCTGACGCCGCCGGTCGACCCGGCGATCTGACGCCGCCGCCAGCCCGGGCCGCCGCCGTCAGGCGGGGTCCCCGCCGCCGGCCCCGGGCCCCGGCCGCGCCTGGGCGAGCACCCGGGCGAGGAAGGCCTCGCTGGCGTCGACCTCCTCGCCGGGCAGGGCGCCGTGCGGACCCGGGTGGGCGTGGAGCCGCTTGTCAGGGCTCCCGATCGCGTCGAACAGGGCGAGGGCGCTGTCGCGCGGGAACAGGGCGTCGCCGAGCTGCACCAGGAACAGCACCGGGCAGCGCACGGCCGCGGCCGCCGCCTCGATCCGGGCCCGGGTGGGACCGGTCGCCCCCATCAGCCCCAGCACGGCGGCGACCACCCGCGGGTCCTCGGCCACCAGGGGCAGGCCGAGCACCGTCCCCATCGACACCCCCCACCACCCCACCGGGCCGATCCCGACGTCCGGCAGGGCCTGGACGGCGTCGAGCACCGCCCGCCAGTCGGCGACCATCTCGTCGGTCATGGCGTCGCCCTGCGCCGCCCAGAGCTGGGCGAACTCCAGGAACGCCAGCCGGCCGTCGGCACCCTTGTCAGGGCGCCGGTCTCCGTGCACGGGGCCGTCCACCGCGACGGCGGCCATGCCGTGGTGCCGCACCAGCCGCCGGGCCAGCGCCACCACGACGTCCTGGCGCTTGTGCTGCGCCGCCCCGTGACCCAGTGCCACCAGGGCCAAGGGACCGCCGGCGCCGGCTTCCGGCGTCCACAGCACCCCGGGCACGGTGCGGCCGGCGCGGTCGACCGCGAAGGACCGCTCGCGAACGCCGCGCGAGACGGTGCCGACCCGGTCGCCGTCCACCCACCGCATGCGCCGGCAGCCTAGCGAGCGTGCCCGCGCCGTCTCGTCCGGGCGAGCAGGGCCTTCGGGACCACGGCGTGCACGCCCTTCACCCCGTCCACGACCTGTGACACCGACAGGTCCACGGCAGCGCTCAACCACGCGTACGCGGTCGCCTCGTCGGCGCCCGACTCGGCGACCACCAGCGCCACGGCCCGGCGCGTGGCGTCGCGCACCGCCTCGTCGAGATCCCGGTGGAGGCCCGGCACGACCCAGCTCCAGGGCGTCTCGACGAGGGGAGCTCCCCTGCCCGCGACCGCCGCCACGGCGCCGCCGGGCTCCGCCGTGCAGCTGCCCGCCAGCTCCGGGGCACGGGCCCGCGCCGACAGGCCGATCCGCAGGACGGCTCGGAGGGAGCCCTCCAGGGCGGTCAGGGCCACCTCGCCGTCGCCCTGGGCGAAGTGCGGGTCCCCAACCTGCACCAGCGCTCCGGGTACCTGCACCGGCAGGTGGACCCGGCAGCCGGGTCCCACGTGCCGGATGTCCAGGTTGCCGCCGAACGGCCCGGGTTCGACCGACCCGCGCTCGCCGGCGGCGTCGGCCACGGCCACCAGCCCCAGCATGGGCCGCAGGGGCACGGGGAGCGCCACGGCCGGGCCCTGCAGCCAGGCGACGCCGCCGGCGACGGTGGCGAAGCGCGAGACGACGGCGGGAACGGACCCGTCGGGCGCGACCCTCGGCAGCTCGCCGGCTAGGGCGCCCCGGCCGTGCCGGTTGCTCACGACCCCGTACGGCACGCGCCGGACCAGCTCGACGACCTCGACGCAGACCACGTCGCCGGGCTCGGCTCCGGCCACGGCGACGGGCCCGGCGACCAGGTGCGGGCCGTGGCGTCCGGGCTGCGGGCGTTCCAGCGTGGCGGCGAGGGCGACGGCGTCGGCGAGCACGGCGCCGGCCGGCACGCCATGGGCGCCGAACCAGCCCGCCGGGTCCCATCCCTGGTCTCCGAGGAGCCCCTCGTGGCTCACGAGGTCGACGGTCACGAGGTCCCCCGGCGCCACGGTCAGCACCGGGGGTTCGTCCGGGCCGGCGATGCGGCCCCACCGCACCGTCGCCGGTGTGCTCGGCAGGTACGCGCCGGCGACGCGGCCGGCACCGGGCTGGAGCACCGGCGCCCACGGGCGCCGCCCGCTCCCCGCTCCTCCCGCCACGGCCCGGCGGTCCGTCGGCGTCAGCGGATCGCCACCTGGCCGGGGGCGAGGGGGGCGGGGAGGGCGGTGTCACCCATGAGGTGGCGGTCGACCGCGGCGGCGCACGACCGTCCCTCGGCGATGGCCCAGACGATCAGGCTCTGCCCCCGTGCCATGTCGCCGCAGACGAAGACGCCGGGCCGGCTGGTCTGCCAGTCGGGGCCCGCGGCCACCGAGCCGCGCTCGTCCAGGGCCAGGCCCAGCTCCCCCACCACCCCGCCGCGCTCGGCCCCGGTGAAGCCCATGGCCAGCAGCACCAGGTCGCACGGGATCTCGACGTCGCTCCCGGGCACCGGCTCGAACCGGGTGCGACCGTCCACCACGACGGGGGCCACCCGCTGGCACCGAAGGGCCCGCACCGCGCCGGTGCCGTCGTCCAGGATCTCGACGGTGGTGACGGCGAACAGGCGCTCGCCGCCTTCCTCGTGGGCCGATGACGTGCGGAGCACCAGGGGCCACGTCGGCCACGGGTTGTCGGCGGACCGCTCCGTGGGCGGCTCGGCCATGATCTCGAGCTGGTGCACCGACACCGCGCCCTGGCGGTGCGCCGTGCCGAGGCAGTCGGCGCCGGTGTCGCCGCCGCCGATGATCACGACGCGCTTGCCACCGGCGTCGATGGGGCTCCCGCCCATCGAGCCCTCGCAGACCAGGTTGGCCGGCTTCAGGTACTCCATGGCGAAGTGCACGCCCCGGAGGTCGCGCCCGGGCACCGGCAGGTCGCGTGGCACGGTCGAGCCGCAGGCCAGCACCACCGCGTCGTGGCCGGCCACCAGCTCGCCGGCCGAGACCACCTCGACGTCCGGTGCCGAGGCGGCTCCCTGGCCCCGCACCGCACCGGGCTCCGGCGTGCCGCCACCGGTCCCGTCGGCCCCGGCGGTGCCGACGGCCACGCCGCAGCGGAACGCCACCCCCTCCGCCCGGAGCTGGGCGAGGCGGCGGTCGAGGACGGCCTTCTCCATCTTGAACTCGGGGATGCCGTAGCGCAGCAGGCCCCCCGGCCGCTCCGCCCGCTCGTAGACGGTGACCGAGTGCCCGGCCCGGGCGAGCTGCTGCGCCGCGGCGAGCCCGGCGGGACCGGACCCCACCACGGCGACGGTCTTGCCCGTCAGGCGCTCGGGGACCTGCGGTGCCGCCCAGCCCTCGGCCCAGGCGCGCTCGCCGATCTCCTGCTCCACGCGCTCGATGGTCACCGGCTCGGCGTTGATGCCGAGCACGCACGCCGCCTCGCAGGGCGCCGGGCACAGGCGGCCGGTGAACTCGGGGAAGTTGTTGGTGGCGTGGAGCCGCTCGGCCGCGTCGTACCAGTCCCCCCGGTAGACGAGGTGGTTCCACTCCGGGATCAGGTTCCCGAGCGGGCAGCCCTCGTGGCAGAAGGGGATGCCGCAGTCCATGCACCGCGACGCCTGCGTCCGGGTGTCGGCCTCCGGGAAGGCCTCGTACACCTCGTGCCAGTCGCGGATGCGGACGGGCACCGGCCGCCTCGGCGGCAGCGCCCGGTCGAACTCGAGGAAGCCGGTGATCTTGCCCATCGGTCGCTCGCTCCTCCTGCCGCCGCCGGCCTCAGCGCCGCGAGGCGGCCATGACCGCCTCGCCGACGTCGAGCCCGTCCTCGACCGCCTGGCGGGTGGCCTCGAGCACCCGCCGGTAGTCGCGCGGCATCACCTTCACGAACTCCCCCAGGGCCCGGTCCCAGTCGGCCAGCAGCCGCTCGGCCACCGCCGAGCCGGTCTCGTCCCGGTGGCGGGCCACCGTGCCCGCCAGCCACTGGCGGTCCTCGTCGTCGAGCGGCTCCAGCTCCACCATCTCGGGGTTGTGGTTCTCGTGCAGGGCGGCGTCGGGGTCGTGGACGTACGCCACGCCACCGGACATGCCGGCCCCGAAGTTCCGGCCCGTGGGGCCGAGGACGACGACGCGACCTCCGGTCATGTACTCGCACCCGTGGTCGCCGACGCCCTCGACCACGGCGACCGCCCCGGAGTTGCGCACGCAGAAGCGCTCCCCGACCTGGCCCCGCAGGAACACCTCGCCGGCGGTGGCGCCGTAGAGGATGACGTTGCCGGCGATGATCTGCTCCTCCGCGACGAACGGCGAGCCCTCCGGCGGCCGCACCACGATGCGACCGCCCGACAAGCCCTTGGCCAGGTAGTCGTTGGCGTCCCCGTAGAGCCGCATGGTGACCCCACGGGGGATGAAGGCACCGAAGCTCTGCCCTGCGGACCCGTGGAACGTGAGGGTGATCGTCCCGTCCGGCAGGCCCGCGCCGCCGTGGCGCCGGCTGATCTCGGAGCCGAGCAGGGTGCCCACCGTCCGGTCCTGGTTGCTGACCGGGAGCTCCACCGCCACCGGCTCGCCGGCCTCGATGGCGGGCCGGCACGCGTCCAGGAAGCGGTGGTCGAGCGCCTGCTCGAGGCCGTGGTCCTGCTCGCGGACGCAGCGGCGGTCGGTGGGGGGCCCCGCGTCGGGCTCGGCGAGGACCGGGGAGAGGTCGAGGCCCTTGGCCTTCCACAGGTCGACGGCGGCGACCGAGTCGAGCAGGTCGACGCGGCCGATCGCCTCGTCGAGCGACCGGAGGCCGAGCGCGGCCAGGTGCTCGCGGACCTCCTCGGCGACGAACTCGAAGAAGTGCTCCACGAACTCGGGCTTGCCGGCGAAGCGCTCGCGCAGGACCGGGTTCTGCGTGGCGATGCCCACGGGGCAGGTGTCGAGGTGGCAGACCCGCATCATCACGCAGCCCGACACGACCAGCGGCGCGGTGGCGAACCCGTACTCCTCCGCGCCGAGCAGCGCCGCCACGACGACGTCACGGCCGGTCTTCATCTGGCCGTCGACCTGCACGACGATGCGGTCGCGCAGCCCGTTGCGGACCAGGGTCTGCTGGGTCTCGGCCAGGCCGAGCTCCCAGGGGATCCCGGCGTGCTTGAGCGACGTGAGCGGGCTGGCGCCGGTGCCGCCGTCGTGGCCCGAGACGAGGACGACGTCGGCCTTCGCCTTGGCCACGCCGGCGGCGACGGTGCCCACGCCGACCTCGGCCACGAGCTTCACGTGCACCCTGGCGCGGGGGTTGGCGGACTTCAGGTCGTGGATGAGCTGGGCGATGTCCTCGATCGAGTAGATGTCGTGGTGCGGCGGCGGCGAGATGAGGCCCACGCCCGGCGTGGAGAACCGGGTCTGCGCGATCCACGGGTACACCTTGTGGCCCGGCAGCTGGCCACCCTCTCCGGGCTTGGCCCCCTGGGCGATCTTGATCTGGATGTCGTCGGCGTTCACCAGGTACTCGGCGGTCACGCCGAACCGCCCCGACGCCACCTGCTTGATGGCGCTCCGGCGGAGGTCGCCGTTGGCGTCGGGCGTGAAGCGGTCGGGGTCCTCGCCGCCCTCGCCCGTGTTCGACTTGCCGCCGAGCCGGTTCATGGCGATGGCCAGCGTCTGGTGCGACTCGGCCGAGATGGACCCGTAGGACATGGCGCCGGTGGAGAACCGCTTGACGATCGCCGACACCGGCTCGACCTCGTCCATCGGCACCGGCGGGAGCACGCCGGTCCGCAGCTCCAGCAGGCCGCGCAGGGTCGCGCCCTGACGCGACAGACCGTCGACGAGCCCGGTGTACTCCTTGAAGACGTCGTAGCGCCTGGTCCGCGTGGCGTGCTGCAGCTTGAACACCGTCCGCGGGTTGAACAGGTGCAGCTCGCCCTCGCGGCGCCACTGGTACTCGCCGCCGACCTCGCGCTCGCGGTGCGCCCGCTCGGTCGGCCGGGGCAGGTGCGCGGCCCGGTGCCGTGCCAGGACCTCGGCGGCGAGCTCCTCGACGCCGACGCCGCCGATCCGGCTGACGGTGCCGGTGAAGTACTCGTCCACCAGCTCCCGGCCCAGCCCGACGGCCTCGAAGATCTGGGCGCCGGTGTACGAGGCCACGGTCGAGACGCCCATCTTCGACATCACCTTGATGACGCCCTTGCAGGCGGCCTTGATGTAGTTGCGCCGGGCCTGGCGGGGGGTGACCCCCACGAGCTCGCCGGTGGCGATCAGGTCGTCGATGCTCTCGAACGCCAGGTACGGGTTGACGGCCGAGGCCCCGTAGCCGAGCAGCAGCGCCATGTGGTGCACCTCGCGGGCGTCCCCGCTCTCCACCACCAGCCCCACCCTGGTGCGGGTCTTCTCCCGCACCAGGTGCTCGTGCACGGCGCCGCAGAGCAGCAGTGACGGGATCGGCGCCAGCTCGCCGTCGGTGTTGCGGTCCGACAGGATGATGACGTTCGCCCCGTCCGCGATGGCGTCGCTCACCCGGCGGCGCACGTCGTCGATGGCCGCCGCCATCGCCGGTGCGCCGCCCTCCGCCGGGAAGAGCCCGTCGATGGCGAACGCCCGGAAGCCCGGCGTCTCGCCGTGCTCGTCGACGTAGCGGAGCTTGGCCAGGTCGTCGTTGTCGATCACCGGGTACGGCAGGATGATCTGCCGGCACGACGCCGCCTCGGGCGACAGCAGGTTGCCCTCGGGCCCGAGCTTCGAACGCGTGGCGGTCACCAGCTCCTCGCGGATGGCGTCGAGCGCCGGGTTCGTCACCTGGGCGAACATCTGGGTGAAGTAGTCGTAGAGCAGGCGCGGCCGCTCCGACAGCACCGCTATCGCCGCGTCGTTGCCCATGGACCCGACGGGCTCCGCTCCGGTGGCGGCCATCGGGCCGACGATGATGCGCAGCTCCTCGTCCGTGTAGCCGAACAGGCGCTGGTGGGTGACCACCGACGCGTGCTGCGGGGTGAGCATGAGCCTCGGGGGCAGGTCCTCGAGCGGCACCTGCTCGGCCAGCCACTCCGCGTAGGGGTGCTCGGCGGCCAGCTCCGCCTTGATCTCGTCGTCGTCGACGATCCGGCCCTTGGCCGTGTCGACGAGGAACATGCGTCCGGGCTGCAGCCGTCCCTTGCGGACGACGGTGGCGGGGTCGATGTCGAGGACCCCGACCTCCGAGGCGAGGACGACCAGGCCGTCGTCGGTGACCCAGTACCTGGCGGGCCGCAGGCCGTTGCGGTCCAGCACCGCGCCGGCCACCGTGCCGTCGGTGAAGACGACCGCGGCAGGTCCGTCCCAGGGCTCCATGAGCGAGGCGTGGTAGCGGTAGAACGCCCGCCGCGCCGGGTCCATCCGCCGGTTGTTCTCCCACGCCTCGGGGATCATCATGAGCACGGCGTGCGGGAGCGACCGCCCGCCCAGGTGCAGCAGCTCCAGCACCTCGTCGAAGGACGCCGAGTCCGACCCCGCCGGGTCGCAGATCGGGAAGAGCCGCTCCACGTCGCCAGGGAGCAGCTCGCTGCGCAGCAGCGCCTCGCGCGCCCGCATCCAGTTCCGGTTGCCCCGCACCGTGTTGATCTCGCCGTTGTGGGCCACGTACCGGTACGGGTGGGCCAGCGGCCACGACGGGAAGGTGTTGGTCGAGAACCTCGAGTGCACCAGGGCGAGCCCCGAGGCCATCCGCTCGTCCGACAGGTCGGGGAAGAACGGCGTCACCTGCTCGGGCGTGAGCATGCCCTTGTACACGATGGTCCGCGCCGACAGCGACGGCACGTAGACCCCCGGCACCTCGTGCTCCACGCGCTTGCGCAGGCCGTAGGCGAGGCGGTCGACCGCCAGCGCGTCCGCCCCGCCGTCCGCCGCGCGCGGCGCGGGACCGGCGGGCGCCACCACGACCTGGCCGAAGCGGGGCATCGCCCCGCGGGCGATCGAGCCGATCATGGAGTCGTCAACAGGCACCTCGCGCCAGGCCAGGACGGCCAGTCCCTCGGCGGCGGCGAGCTCGCCGACGGCGTGGCGCGCCTTGGCCGCGTCGTCGCGGTCCTGGGGCAGGAAGACGAGCCCGGTCGCGTAGGCGCCCGGCTCGGGGAGGTCCGCGTCGACCACCGCCTGCCAGAGGTCGTGGGGCTGCTGCAGGAGGATGCCCGCGCCGTCGCCCGTCGCCTCCTCGGCTCCGGTGGCGCCGCGGTGCGCGATCGACTCGAGCGCATCGAGGGCGCTGCGGACGAGGCGGTGGCTGGCACGGCCCTGCAGGTCCGCCACCAGGGCGATGCCGCAGGCGTCGTGCTCGAACGCCGGGTCGTACAGCCCGCGTGCAGGCCTGGAGGCTGGGTCCTTCGTCCCGGCAGGCCGCGGGGCGGGCTCGCCCATCCCGGCGCGCGGCGCGCGCGTCTGCGGGCGCGTGGCCTTGCGCAGCGGGCGTGGACTCTCGGAACCGTACGTCGTCACTCGGGACGCTCCCTGGGTCGTGTACCTGGACGCTCGGAGGCGGTCCTGCCGCGTGGGACGACGCTGGCCCTGCTGCAGTGCACCTACGATACACGCCGTGACCGGCCCCCCGATCCCGCCGCCGGCTCCGGGCAGCGCCGTCACGGTGGCCGGCGCCCCCTCCGGACCGCCGGTGGCCCCAGCCCCAGCCGGGAGCGCTGCCCCCCTGGCACCTGCCGGGAGCACTGCAGCGCCGCGGGCCGCGGGGAGCGCTGCCGCCGGGCAGCCTGCCGAGCATCGGGACGCCGGTGACGCCGGCGGGGCCGCGTTCGTCCCGGACGCAGCGGTCGGACCCGCCGAAGGACCCGTCCCGCCGGCAGCGGCGGACGTGGTGGTCGTCGGTGCCGGCGTCATCGGCCTGGCGTGTGCCTGGCGTCTCGCCCGCCAGGGCCTGGCCGTCGCGGTCTTCGACCCGTCGCCCGGGAGGGGGTCCTCATGGGTGGCAGCCGGCATGCTCGCCCCGGTCACCGAGCTGCACCACGGGGAGGAGCCCCTGCTCGCCCTCACGCTCGCGTCGGCCCGCCGCTGGCCGGGCTTCGCCGCCGAGCTGGCCGGGGCCACCGGCCGGCACGTGGGCTACGACGACAGCGGCACGCTGCTCGTCGCCGGCGACGCGGACGACCGCAGGTGGGCCCAGGAGCTCCACCGGTACCAGGTCGACCTCGGCCTGGCCGTGGAATGGCTGACCCCCCGCCGGGCCCGCCAGCTCGAGCCCTCCCTGGCCCCCGGCATCGCCGGGGCCCTGTGGGCGCCGGGAGACCACCAGGTCGACAACCGTCGCCTGCTCGCCGCGCTCGGCGCGGCGGTCGGGTCCGCGGGTGCCGGCCTGTTCACCGAGCGGGTCGCCGCCGTCGAGACGGCCGGAGGGCGGGTGACCGGCGTGCGCACCGCCGCCGGCCACACCGTCGCGGCACCGCGCGTCGTGCTGGCCGCAGGCTGGGGGTCGGCTTCCCTCCAGGGCCTCCCCGAGGGGCTGGTGCCGCCGGTCCGCCCCGTGAAGGGCCAGATCCTCCGCCTCCGCCACCGCGACGGCTCGCCCCGGCTGCTCGGTCGCACCGTCCGGGCGCTGGTGCAGGGCTCGGTCGTCTACCTGGTCCCCAGGGCGGACGGTGAGGTGGTCCTCGGCGCCACCATGGAGGAGATGGGCGACGACACCACGCCCACCGCCGGCGCCGCCTACCAGCTCCTGCGTGATGCCACCCGCATCCTGCCCGGCGTGAGCGAGCTCGCCGTCGCCGAGCTCGCGGCCGGCCTGCGGCCCGGCTCCCCGGACAACGCCCCGGTGGTCGGAGCGGTGCCGGCAGGCTCGGGAGCCGACGGTCTCGTGATCGCCACCGGCCACCACCGCAACGGCGTGCTGCTCGCCCCGCTCACCGCCGACGCCGTCGCGGCACTGGTGACGGGCGGGCCCGAACCACCGGAGACCGCGCCGTTCGGCCCGGCGCGTTTCGCCGCGATGCCCCGCCCCAGCCGGGCATGACGGAGTGCACCGGGGCGGCCCGGCTCCACGCGGGCGCCGTCCGAGCGGGCCCGGCACCGCACGCGCCTGCCGCCGGCGCCCGCGGTGCCACACTGGAGCCGTGCACACCCCTGAGCACGCGGCAGGGACCGACCCGGCGGTCGGCGCCA